>DASXUT010000194.1 GCA_036504675.1 Bacillota bacterium
GTCCTGCTCTTCTTCCTGCCGCTCCTGATCGCCCGTTACTCCCTGCAGCGCTACAACGACCTCCGGACGGTCTACCTCAGCACCATCAGTGCCCTGGTCCGGGCCCTTGAGCAGAAAGACCCGTACACTCAGGGCCACTCCCACCGGGTCAAGGAGTATGCCCTGGCTATCGCCAAGGAGATGCAGCTGCCGGCCGACCAGCTCGAGCGCCTGGAATACGTGGCCCTTCTGCACGACGTGGGGAAGATCGGCATCCGCGACACGATCTGGCTCAAGGCCGGTCGTCTGGACCAGGCCGAGTACGAAGAGATCAAGCGCCACCCGGTGGTCGGCGCCGAGATCATCGGGCAGATCGAGCTCCTCGGGCGCGACGTCGAGATCGTCCGCAGCCACCACGAGTGGTTTGACGGCTCCGGCTACCCGGACCACAAGGCCGGCTCGGACATCCCGACCGGAGCCCGGATCCTGGCCGTGGCCGACGCCTTCGACGCGATGACCACCGAACGCCCGTATAAGCCGGCCTACGGCTACGCCGAGGCCCTTGAGGAGCTCAATCGATTCTCCGGCCGCCAGTTCGACCCGGAAGCGGTCCGCGCGTTCATGACCGCGGTCAAGGAAGTCATCCGGGTGACGCCGCCCGCCGGGGCCCAGAAGGCCGTCTGACTCCGGAACGTCCCATCGCCTGCAAAGGGGGCTCTAGCCGCACCTTGATGACCATCGGTCTGCTCCTGGCACTGGCGGTCGGGTGGGTCCGGGGGGGCCGCATCGGCCGCTTCACTGATTTCCGTTTCCGCTACTTCGGGGTCATCCTCCTCGGCTTCGCCATCCAACTGCTCTTGAGACTGTCCGGCCCGCCGGGCTTTGAACCCGTGGTCAAGCTGGCCTTGCCCTTGCACGTCCTGACCTATGTTCTGATCCTGTCGGCCCTGGCGGCCAACCTGTCGACCCCCGGGATGAAGGCGATCACGGTCGGGGTGGCCCTCAATTTCCTGGTCATCGCGGCCAACGGGGTGCGCATGCCGGTCTCCCGCGAGGCACTGGAGCGCATCGGACAGGAAGCCCAGATCCCGAGGCTGATCGCCGGCAAGATCCTGACCCACACGCTGACCGGTCCGGGGACCCACCTGAGGTTCCTGGCCGACGTCCTTTTTCTGCCCAACCCCTTCCCGCGGCCGACCATCTTCAGCCTCGGCGACGTCCTTATGCTGGTCGGAGTGTTCATCCTGGTCCAGACGGTGATGCTGGGTCGCTCTGCCAGTCCTCGGCAAAGCACCGGGTGACGGCCCTCGACGACTACCAGCCCGGTTGCGTGGGATGACTAAAAGTGCTAAAATGGAGTAAAAGAAGAAGGAACCGCGAGGTTCCTTTATCCGTGTTTGGGGGCTTTAGCCTTGCTGAAAATGCTCCAGAACCTGCTCGTTGGGAACTACAACGAGAAGGTCATGAAGAGAATACAGCCCATCGTGGTGGCCGTGAACGGGCTCGAGCCGGCCATTCAGAAGCTATCCAACGAAGAGCTCCAGGCCAAGACGGCCGAGTTCCGGCAGCGGGTGGACAACGGGGAGACCCTTGACGACCTCCTGCCCGAGGCCTTCGCCGTCGTCCGAGAGGCTTCTGTGCGGACCCTCGGCATGCGCCATTTCGACGTCCAGCTGGTCGGCGGGGTCGTCCTCCACGAGGGGAACGTCGCCGAAATGAAGACCGGCGAAGGCAAGACCCTCGTCGCCACGCTGCCGATGTATCTGAACTCGCTGGCCGGCAAGGGCGCCCACCTGGTCACGGTCAACGACTATCTGGCCAGCCGCGACAGCGAGTGGATGGGCCGCATCTACAAGTTCCTCGGCCGGTCTGTCGGCCTGGTCGTCCACGGCGTCGACCCGGCCGACCGCAAGCGGGCTTACCAGGACGACGTCACCTACGGCACGAACAACGAGTTCGGCTTCGACTACCTCCGCGACAACATGGTCCTTTCCGCCGAAGAGATGGTCCAGCGGCCGCTCAACTACGCCATTGTCGACGAAGTCGACTCGATCCTCATCGACGAGGCCAGGACCCCGCTGATCATCTCCGGCGACGCCGGCAAGTCGACGGACCTTTACTACAAGTTCGCCCGGGTCATCCCCCGGCTGGTCGCCGAGGACGACTACGCGGTCGATGAGAAACTCCGCACCGTGGCCATCTCCGAGAGCGGCGTGGCCAAGATCGAGAAGGCCATCGGGGTCAAGAATCTTTACGACGACAAGAACCTGGATCTGTCCCATTACGCCGACGCCGCCCTCAAGGCCCACGCCCTGTTCCACCGCGACCGCGACTATGTGGTCAAGGACGGGCAGGTCATCATCGTCGACGAGTTCACCGGGCGGCTGATGTTCGGCCGACGGTGGTCCGACGGCCTCCATCAGGCGGTCGAGGCCTAG
>DASXUT010000195.1 GCA_036504675.1 Bacillota bacterium
CGGTGGTGGACCTTCTGGAGCATGGCCGCCGCCCGCATCTCCTCGAAGAGGTCCATAGAGTCATTGGAGGCCGGGCCATCAGTCCCAAGGGCCACCGTCATTCCGGCGGCCAGCATCTCGACGATTGGGGCGACCCCGTTGCCGAGCTTGGCGTTGCTCTTGGGATTGTAGACCGGGACGACCCCCTTGCGGGCGGCCAGGGCGATTTCCTCGCCGGTCAGGAAGACGCAGTGGGCCGCGGTCACATGGTGGTCCAGGAGCCCCAGCGTGTCGAGGTACGCGAGGGGCGTGAGGCCGTAGTGTTCCCGGCAGAAGGTCACGTCCCAAGGCGTCTCGGAGACGTGGATGTGGAACCACAGGCGGCGGCAGGCGGCCGTTTCGACCAGCCAGCGGAAGAAGTCCGGGGTGCAGGCGTAGGCCGTCGATGGGGCCAGGCAGACGTCGATGAGGGCGTCGGCGCCAGCCCCGTGCCATCGATCGACGTACCGGAGGATCTCCGCCTTCCGCTCCGCGTCGCCGATCATCAGCTCCGGGGGGATCCACTGGTTGGCCGCGTTGAGCGCCCCCACTCCCCGAAACCCCAGGTCTTGCCAGGCTTCGAAGACGCTGGGCAGGGTCTTGTCCATGTTGATGCAGGCGGTGATGCCGCCGCGGACCATCTCCAGGGCCCCCAGCATCGACCAGCAGTAGCCGATCTCCGTCTCACCGTTCTTAGCGCCGGCCTGAATCTCGTTGGTGAACGGGAAGATCACCTCGGCCAGCCATTCCTGGAGGGGCAGGTCGTCCCGCCGGCCCCGGAGGAGGGTCTGATACAGGTGGGTATGGGCGTTGACGAACCCGGGCATGACCACCCGGCCGGTGGCATCGATCACCGTCGCCTCCGGCGGTGCGTCGAGGTCGCGACCGACCGCCGCAATCCGGTTGCCGGAGACGAGCAGGTCGGCCTGCTCCGCGATCGTCCTTGCGTCCTGAATCAGGAACCTGGCGTTCTTGATGAGAAGGGACAAGGCAGGACCCCTCTCTTCGGCGGGATCGATCGGGTTGGGGCGCCGGGCTCCGGCGAGGGCGCCGGGCCTAGCTGAAGAACGACTTGGCCAGAAGGTCCGGACGGATCATCCCGGCGCTGAAGGTCCTGCCGGTGGCAATGTTGTTCATTACGAACCTGGCCACGGTGTGGACGTCCTTGTCGATCTCGTAGAAGTCGTAGTTGCCGGCCCGGAAGATGTCCAGGAACGGGGTCCCGAAGAGCGGTGAGGCCTGGAGCGGCAGCTTGTCGATGACCGCCTCGACCTCTTCGTCGGCGCAGTCGACGTAGAGGGTCGCCGTCGTCCCGTAGAGGAGCGAGGTGTTGACCCGGTCCATCGCCCGCAGCTCGTCGCGGATCACCGGCGGCAATGGCGCGGTGCCGACCCCGCAGACGACCTTGGCCGGGTCGAAGCCCTTGACCTTGATCCGCCACATCGACGGCTCGACGCTCCTGGCGACGACCTGCATGGCCCCAGCCACGCTGCCGGTGGCGGCGACGAGGAGGTAGAGGTTCTCGGGATCAACCCCGCAGGCTGCGGCGCTCTCGTCGGCGATCTTCTCGTCCGGCAGCTGGCTGCCCTGGATGGCCAGGACGGCCTCGTGGTTATCGTCCTTGTAGGCCACCGCCTTGGCGAAGATGTCCCGTAGAGCCATGGCCCTCGCCGGACCGGACCCCAGCGGGGCCAGGTTGTCGTACTTCAGGCCGGGAAAACGCCAGCCCGAGAACTGCGAGGAAAGGCAGGTGACCGCCGGGTGATCGATCAGCACCTGGACGGTCGGCAACTCGATGCCCTCGAGGGGGAAGGTGCCCATGCTGACCTGGCCGATTCCGGCGATGGTCGCTTCAATGAACCTGATCCCAGCCATCAGACCGCCCCTGGCCCGAACGCCCATGTCGACGACGGTCGTCCCGTTCTTCAGCTTGAACACGTCGACGTTCAGCTTGGCGCTCTGGGCGATGATGTCTTTGACGATCCTGGCGGCTTCTTGGTTGACGCTGAACAGCATGTGGGTTCCCCCTGTCGGGTTGATCGACGGCGGCCGGAGCGGAGGTTGGATGGCGTCACCTGACCAGCCCGCGACGGCCGAGTTCGGACACCTTGACGAAGCGGAAGCCGCGACGCCTGAGTTCCGGGATGACGATGTCGAGAGTCTCCGGGACCCATGGGATGCGATCGTGGAAGACGCAGATGCTGTCCGGTCGGGCCTGGGCCAGGACGCGCCCGGCGACCTCTGTCGGGCCGGGGCCTTCCCAATCCTTGATGCTGAAGCTCCAGAGGGCGATGTCGTAGCCGAGGTCGCGGATGAAGTCGCGGACCCGGTCGTTCAGTTGACCGGCGGGCGGCCTGAACCAACGCGTCTCCACCCCGACCTTCTCCCTCAGGAGCCGGTCGGTGTGCTCGATCTCCATCCGGGCCACGTCGAGATCGATCTCGTCGAACATGGGATGCGAGTAGCTGTGATTGCCAATCTCATGGCCCTCGGCCTTGACCCGCAGGGCGGTCGACGCCTCTTTCTCGAGACGGTGCCCTTCCATGAAGAAGGTCGCCTTCACGCTGTGCCGCCTGAGGGCCTCGAGGACATCCACGGTGCCCGGCGGATTCGGGGCCCCGTCGAACGTCAACGCCATCCGACCCTGGTCTTCCAAGTCCACGTCTCCCCTCATCTGAAGGACTACTCTTTAAGGTACGGGCGGCCCTGGGCCGCCGGAGCGGTCACCCGGCCGACGAACCCGGCCAGGACGACCATGGTCAACACATATGGGGTCATCAGGACGATCCGGTAGGGGATCTGGACCCCGTAGACTTGCAGCAACATCTGCAGCGCTTCGGCGGCCCCGAAAAGGAAGCAGGCGCCGAGCACCCCGAGGGGCGTGTAGCGGCCGAAGATCACCGCCGCCATAGCGATCCAGCCGCGGCCCTCGACGATGTTCTCCAGGAACCGGTTCACGGCGACCAGGGTGATGTAGGCCCCGCCGACCGAGGCCAGGACCCCCGAGAGGACGGTGGCCGCGTGGCGGTACAATAAGACATTGATGCCCACGGTGGCGGCCGTCTTGGGATCCTCGCCGACAGCCCTCAGATTGAGCCCGATGGTCGTTCGATAAAGCATCCAGGCCACCCCGGCCAGGGTCAGGATGGCCAGGTAGACGAGGACCGTGTGGCCGAGGAGGAGGGGCCCGATGACCGGCAGGTCGCTGAGGCCGGGAACCTTCAGTTCGGCGAAGGTCTTGGCGATCGGGATCCTCCCGTCACGGATCAGGGTCCTGGAGAGGTAGCCGGTCAACCCGAGGGCCACGATGTTCAGGCCGATCCCCGCCACGACCTGGTTCACGGCCAGCTTGACCGCGAAGAAGCTGAGGAGGAGCCCGGACAGGACGCCGACGACGGCCGCCAGCAAGAGGCCGTAGACCGGTGAACCCGTGACCAGCGACCCGTAGTAGCCGAAGAACGCCCCGAAGAGCATCATCCCTTCCAGGCCGAGGTTGAAGACCCCGGCCCGGCTGCTGACCAGCCCGCCCATACCGGCAAAGAGGATCGGGGTCGTCATCCGGATGGACATCAGGAGGCCGGTCACCCAGATCGTCTGGTTAATGTCCATGGCCAACCCTCCGGGCGCCCGCGTTCTGGAGGACCCTTGAGGCGAAGGTCCCACCGACGATGAACAGGATGATCAGCCCCTGGATCACGCTGACCAGAGGGAAGGGGACCCCGAGGTCCCGCTGCATCGACCCGGCCCCGACCCGGATGACGGCGAAGAGGAGCGCGGCCAGGACCACCCCGAGGGGCTTCTCGCCGCCCAGCACGGCCACACCGATGGCGTCAAAGCCGTACCCGGGCGAAAACCCAGGGGTCAATCGGTACAGCGTACCCATGAGTTCCACCGCGCCGCCGACCCCGGCCATCCCTCCGGAGATGAACATCGACGCCAGGGCCAGGGTCTTGACGTTCATCCCGGCGAACCGGGCGGCCTCGGGGTTGAGCCCGACCGCCCGCAACTTGTAACCGAACGAGCTCCGCCAAAGGACCAGGTAGACCAGGATAGCCGCGGCGATGGCCAGGATGAACCCGACGTGGAGCCTGGTCCCGGGGAGGATCACCGGCAACTTGAGCCCGGCGGCGATCGGTTGGGTTTGGGACACCAAGGCGCTGGGGTCGTGCAGCGGCCCGGCGATCAGATTGTCGACAAAGAGGGCGGCGATGTAGGTCAGCATGATGGTATTGATGATCTCGCTCGAACCGCGGGTGACCATCAGCACCCCGGCGATCGAAGCCCAGATGGCCCCGAAAAGAAAGGCCACCCCAATGGACACGATGACGTGGAGGACCGGGGGCAGGTGGAGCATCGTGCCGACCAGGATTCCGCCCAGGGCCCCGACGTAGAACTGGCCCTCCATCCCGGTGTTGAAGATGCCGGTGCGGAAGGCGAAGACGAAGCTCAGGGCACAGAAAGTCAGGGGGATGAACCGGGTCAGGGTTTCCCCGAAGCCATAAAGGTTCCCCAGTGCCCCGCGGACCAAGGAGTAGTACGCGAGGAGCGGGTTGATCCCGGCAATGGCGATCAGGACGGCCCCCACCAACAGGGCTCCGAGCGTGCTCAGGATGGGCAGAGCCGCCAGGACGAGCGGGATGCCACCCTTGAGGCCCGGGGCCGACCGATCGGGGCCGGTGAGCCCGGCCCGCAGCATGTTCAGACTACCCTTGGTCACGAAAAGGCCCTCCAAGTCCACGGCCTCGACGGCGGCCCCCGCGGACGTCCGGGCCGAAGCCCCGGACGCCGCGGGCGCTCGCTGGGTCAGGGGGGGATGAGATTACTTGTCCAGCGTGGGCTTGGTGACCTTGCCGTCGATCAGGTCCTGCCGGACCTTGGCGACCTTGTCTTTGATGTCCTTGGACAGCTTGGAGTCGAAGTTGTGATAGGGGGTGAGGTCTTCGACGCCGGACTTGACGCCCATCACGTAGACCTTGCCCTCGAAGGTCTTCTTGACGTACATCTCAACCAGGTTCCGGAGCATCGCCCCGGAGGACGAGATGGCGCTGGTCACAATGGTGTCCGGGGCGACCTGCCAGAGGTCGTTCGGGGCGGCGATGGCCAGGATCCCGCCTTCCTTGGCCGCCTCGAGGCCGCCCATGCTCGACTGGCCGGCGTTGGTGAAGACGACGTCGACCCCGTCCCTGATCATCGCCTTGGTCAGTTCCTTGCCCTTGACCGAGTCGTTCCAGCTGCCGGTGAAGGTGCGGGTCGCCTTGGCCTTCGGGTTGTAGACCTGGGCGCCCTGCTCGAAGGCCTTGCCCATGGTCTTGGCGACGGTCGAGTCGCTCGAGGTGAGGATGCCGATCTTGTTGCTCTTGGTGAGCAGACCGGCCAGGGCCCCGGCGAGGTAGGCCGATTCCCAGTTGGTCCCGGTGACCGAGGCGAAGTTGGCCCCGGACTTGTAGCCGCCGCTGATGCCGAACATGACCTTGGGGAACTCGGGGGCCACTTCGGCCACGGGGTCGGTGAAGTTCAGGTCATGGCCGATGATGAAGTCGTACCCTTCCCGAGCGTAGTTCCGAAGGACGTCCTTGACTTCGGACTGGGAGACGTTCTCCTGGTAGCTGACATCGAGCTTCAGTTCATCCTTGAGCTTCATCAGAACCGTATAGCCGTCTTGGTTCCAGGCCAAGTCCTGGATGGATCCGGGGAAGACCGCCGCCACCTTAATCTTCTTCTCGGTCTCCTTTGGCTGGCTCTTCGCACAGCCCATGGTGAACACGGACGCCACCAACACCATCACCAACAGGATCGTCAGAGGCACGAGACGACGCCGCTTGCCCATTACGCTCTCCCCTCCTGGTTTTGGTCAGAGGACTGGAACCGCTACGGCCCTGTTCCAACGCTTAATGTTCAACGTTGGACGTCTTACACCTTCTCAAAGCCCAAACGATTATTTAATTACCTGATTGTGCTGTGATACCTGCTAGGACCAACTTTGGGCGGGCCGTCCGGGGACATGAAAAGCCGAGCCGCGAAGAACGGCCCGGTCTGATGGGGGGCAGATGGTCAGTCGAACAGGTCAAAGGCAACCGGTCCTGATCGTCCGGCCCGGTCCGGGCCCTAACCCGGCCCCAGTAGTCGGGACTCTCCGGAACCGGTGGTCGGGATTTATCGGAACGGGTGGTCGGGATTATCCGGAATGGGTGGTCGACTTGCCCCGGAATATGCGCGTGACAGACGGGAATGGTCCATAGCTCGGGTACAGTCTAGTTCCCCGACCCTATGAGGCGTGTTCTGGTTGAGAAGGCAGGTCTTCCACCGGTGTCGCCCAATTGGCTGCTTTGCGACATTATGAAAAGCTTCAAACGTCCTCGACATCTGTCGAACCGAGTCGAAGGAATTGCGGACTCAGGCGCAAGGAAATCCCGCAAGGGCGCATAAGTCTATACATGGTAATTGGAGATAGAAGTCTCTAGACCGCGGACGCCTAGACAGCAACTAATCCTGACAGGATTAGTTGCTGTCTAGTTTGTCTGAGGGCCGTAACACCGTGTGAAAACGTGAAACCCTCTCTTAAGCACCCCGTTCGAGACCTGTATGAGCAGCCACATTAGCGACGGACCGGCACGACCCTTCCATGTCGGGTGTGAGGGGTGTCTTGTGATAAATCTGACCGCGAGGGGGGGAGGAATACTAGTGACATTGGCACGGAATCCTGCATTCAAATGGATTCTCCGGGAAGATGGAGGCTATGTGTACGACCCAACCGACAAAACAGTGAAAGTATTGAACGATACCGGAAGCTTCATCGTTGGTAGATGCGAACTATACCCGGCTGAGATTGCGGCCGCTTTGGTGGAGACGTTTGATATTTCGGACCTTGACACAGCGGCACGGGACGTTTCAAGTTTCCTTGATGAACTGGTTATGGAGGGGCTGCTATGTCGGCGAGAGTAGAGAGGCTTTACATCACGCTTACACAGAGATGCAACATGGCGTGCCCTCACTGCTGGGTCGCCGGTAGTGGCTCTTGGCGGGAACAGGATCAGCAGCCCGAACTGACCTTAGACGAGTACATATCGACTATTGAGCAACTGAGGCCGCTTGGCATTAAGCGTTTGAAACTCACTGGCGGGGAACCATTGCTGCGCAAGGAAATCGTCCTATCACTCTGCGATTACTGTCGCCGAAATGGTTTGGGTCTTGCTTTGGAAACCAATGCTACCCTGCTGGACAAAGAACTGATGGATGCCCTCGCCGGATTGCGAGACTTCGAAATTGGAATCAGCGTTGATTTTCCAAATGATGAGGGGTTTGACAAATTCCGAAAGCACCCCGGTGCTTTTGCGCGCGTGAATAGTGCATTTAGGTGTTTGGGCGCTGCGGGCATTGGCGCTGTGGGCATCATGACAGTCTTCCGGGATAATTTGCCCCTGATGTTTGAAACAGCTTCGTACGTCGTGGAGGAACTTGGTGGTTCGGTCAAGTTCTCCGTATGCGTTGGCATAGGACGAGCTCAGGCTGACATGAAGGATCGTCTTCTGTCTCCAGGGCAAGTGTTTGAGTATTATGACCTTGTTGAGCAAGTTGCAGATAAGTACCCGGGCAAGATCCATTCCATGATTCCAATGGCCTTCTATCGCCCCGGAACCAAGGTCAAGTTGGGGAGATGCGATCCCAGCACCACGCTTGGACTACTCCCTGACGGGGGGGTGTCGTTGTGTGGAATAGGTGTCACCAATAAGCAAGCTGTTTTTGGCAATGTCAGACAGGCAACCGTGCTAGATATTATGCAGCACTCGAGTGAACTACAAATGTTGGGTCACTCGGACGAGATGAAGTATTGCGGAGTCTGCAGCAAGTGCATGTTCTCACAGGCCTGCGGGCATCTGTGTCCCGCTCACAGCTTTGAGATGTTTGGTGATTACAGCGGGCCTTATCCGGTTTGCCAGAGCCTCTACGAGAGTGGACTATTTCCCAAGGACTTCCTGGTGGGGCCGCATGACCATGAATGAGCTGAGCACAATCTACGCAAGGTTCGATTCTAGGGTGGAGTATTCCGAAGGGCTTCTGACCAGTGCTCTGAATCAGGCAAGGGAACTTGGAGCCGAAACCCTCCGAATCGTTGGAAACGCAGAACAGTACGAGAAGGCCATGATAGCTCTGGTGACCAGAGCAGTGTCTCTCGGCATTCGCGTTTGGTTTGATCTTGACCTTGGCGGACTGTCAGATCAGTTCATAGGTTCGCTGGAACCACATGCTGGATCGGTCGTCTTGGCGGTGAATATCGACGAAGTCTCTGATAGACGAATACCCAGCGTCGGCGGCCAACCGCCGGTAGTCAATGTCACTGCGAATAGAGGGAACGCAGCCCTGCTTACTGAGTTCATGGGACGGTTACTGAGTGACCGCAGAATCGGGCTCTTAAAAGTCTCGGCCCACATTAGAGAGATTGGAAGCATCGACCTCTACCTCAAGCTGGCACGAGACCTTATCTCACTGCATCGGTCCTACCCCGGCCAAGTCTATGCCATGATGCCTTGGTGTCTGCTTGAGATATCAGAGCTTAGATTGGGCCGGACAATATGTCAATACCAAAGCACCGTCGGAGTCTTCCCCGATGGGGCCGTGACTGCTTGCGGGGTGTCGCGTACCGCCTGGGAGCCCGTCTCAAGACTCAGTGAATGCTCGTTACGGCAGGCGGTCGGTAATGACCCCCTTCTGAGAAATCTGCGTAGTCTGAGGCCCAGTGGGTTGGAGGGAGTGTGTTCGATCTGCATATTCAGGGACTATTGCGGCAATCTATGTCCTGCTAGGGTGTTTAACATCACCCGTTCGTTCAGCAAGTCCTTCGATGACTGTCAGATACTGTATGACAACGGGCTTTTCCCTCCGGCATTCATTCGCGACGGAGTGTGAGAATATGACTCGGGCTCTCGTGGTGGCCGATCTTACGTATTCCGCATACATAAACCCTTCCTCGCCAGCGCTGTGCCCCATTGCCGAGAAAATCCAGGATGCCCCGATTATTGAATTGTTTAAGATCTGCTGTGACAGAAGAGGAATTTGGAACACGGTCGTCGCCTCGTTCTGGCAGTCAACAGGGAGCTTGTTCGGCGACTGCTTTCGACAGTCTGTGGTCTTGTGTTCCTTGCTTAGGTCATTGGGCCGGAGTTCCTACGTTGCGGTACTATCCCATAGAGGAGAGAGTCTCGGGGATGCGACGCATGCTGCCGTGCTTGTTAGCGAGGGAAATCGTTGGGCACTTCTGGATGTAACCAAAACTTCTGTGAAAGAGGGTATTTGGCAACTCCAGGACTCTAGGGACCTTGACTCCAATAACGGTTTGCTCTGCATTTTTAATGATCAACATGCTTACCTGGTCGAAGGTGACGGCTCCGTACCTGGACTAGATGCCTTGTCGATGCATCAGTAGGGAGGAAGTGTGATGGGAGTCCTGCCGGCTTATCAATTGTCTCGGCTCACGAAGATCTATAAAAGCCGTGTGGTGGCAAATAACAATATAAGTTTGGAGATCAAATGCGGGGAGATACTCGGAGTATTTGGACCGAATGGCGCCGGGAAAACCACCATGGTACGACAGATGATGGGGCTCTTAAGACCGACGTCAGGACAAATACTCTTGTTCGCCAAAGACGTGGTCGCCAGACCAGAACGTGTACCTGAGACAGTTGCATACTTCAGTCAGAAGGTTATGTCTCTCAACCCGTTTTCCTTTAAGGAAGTGTTGGTTCACGCCGGCGTCCACCGAGGGATGTCTTCGTCAAATGCTCGGAAGCAAGCTGCGAGACTGGTCGAATTCTTTGACTGCGGACACTGCACAGATAGGTACCTTTACCAGCTCTCCGGAGGTGAGCGTAAATTATCTCTCCTCCTGTCAACGTTTATGGGTCACAAGAAAATACTGATCTTGGATGAGCCCACGAATGAAATAGACCCTCTCAGAAGGGCAAGAGTCTGGAGCTACCTTCTCGAACGAAACAGGGATGATGGGGTCACGGTGATCCTGGTCACTCATAATGTCGTCGAGGCGGAGGCCGTGGTGGACCGCGTGGTAATCATCGACCGCGGAATCGTTAGGGGAATCGGCACGCCTGGCGAGCTGAAGGCTAACCTAGACGTCATGTCCCACGTAGTCTTTACCTTGAAACCCCATGTGAAGGTAAGTGCTGCGCCGTTCGACGTAACGCACATACACGGACAGACGTGGTCAGCAATGGCCACAACACAAGACGTAGCCCGGCTCTTCAGCCAGCTGGTAGACGTCCTGGGAATGCAGTCTCTGGATGATTTTCGCGTCTCAACCCCATCCCTGGAGGACGTGTACATGCAACTGACCGGAAGGAGCTTTGCGAATGGGCAGGCAGGAAGTGAGTAAGTTCTTCATCGATTTCGTTTGGGTGTTAAGAGGGCAGCTCTATTCAATGAGATCCCAATGGTTTTGGTACGTGGTTTACCTGACATTTTCACCTCTTACGTTCCTCTTCTTTCTTTCGATATACGGTGGGACAAAGTCACCTGACAGCCAGCTATATGTAATAACAGGCGCCATTGCCAATGCTGCGGTTCTAGCTGCGGTGACCAGTCTTGGGCAGACAATAGGGTATCTCCGTGAACAGAACGCCCTAGAGTACTATGCCTCATTACCCATATCAAAGCTCGCGTTCATTATGGCGGTCGCGACTCGAGGGGTGTTCTTCTCACTTCCATCCTCGGTTTTGACGTTGTTACTTGGCTCTATTGGTGTCGGTCTGCCTCTGCATTTCAACCCGTTCATGGTATTTCTGGTTTATGTAATAAGTGCATACAGTCTGACGAGTGTCGGAGCAGTAGTAGGTTTCTACAGCCAAACGCCTGAGGCCGTCGGGCTGGCAACTCAGATCATCGCGCCACTCATTGTCATGTTTGCCCCCGTCTATGTGCCCGCTAGTCAACTCCCCCCTTTTCTCCAGGTGATCTCAAAGGTCATCCCAACAACCTATGTTGCGCAGAGTCTGCGTTTAGCGATAAAGGGAGAGTTATCCCCACAATTTTGGCAGGACCTTCTGGTTGTATGCGGTTTCACCGTGATTGGTCTGTTCCTGGCTGTGCTGAAAGCCGATTGGCGAATAGCCTCTTCCGGCTAAGCAGCAAGAGGCGGCGGTTGTCAAGGTACCAAGTGAACCATCTTGCGGGTTGCAGAGTAAGTAGTGCTCCGGTTACGAAGGCCGAGGACAAAGGAGGTGGTAGGAATTGAAGAAGAGGCGGTATTCTGCCCCAAGCATTGCGCCCCTAGAAATGATCGCACGCGGTTGCGCCACCGGTTCGTGTTGCGGCGGCCAGAACTAGCTGGCAAAGTGCAACGTCCGTTAAGCCTACAAGGGCTCCAGCGCCCAAAACGAACTACCCGATGCATCTTTCCTAGTTCTGGCTTACCGGGAGTCTACACTGTGCCCACTGCGTCGCGTTTGCGGCCGTAATAAACGAAAGCGCAAGGGGCCATCGCTATCCCCCCGAAAGTGGCACCGTCTTGCCAGGGTCTGGAATGTTTCCGTCGCTATCGGAGCCATGGCTGTAAGCCATATGTGTAATGCAGAGGTGACTTGTGTTCTTGCACTCTGAGAGTAGAGGGGGTGATAAAGTGAAGAAGAGACCTTACACTACTCCACGAATTGCCTCGCTGGAAACGATCACTCGCGGCTGCGCCACTGGTCATTGCTGCGGCGGAAAGAACTAGGGGGCGGCAGCCAAGTCGTCCTCTGTAACCCGCAAGTCCATCCGTTCTTTGCCGGCCGAGTCGCGTCAAAT
>DASXUT010000196.1 GCA_036504675.1 Bacillota bacterium
ACGTCGATGGCGACGTGATCATCGACAACGGGCTGGTCATCGGGGCCCTGGGCACCGCCAGGGGCGATCTGAACCTGGCCACCGGCCACACCATCACCGACCCGGGTCGGAAGCTGAGCGTGGCCGGCACCATCTACTACGACCAGAACATCACCCTGCCCCCGTTGCTCACGCTCGACTTCTACCGCACCTACGCCACCCGGATCCTCGCCGGGCCGCAGACCTTCCAGGACGTGCTGGACATGACCCTTCCGGCCAACCGGCTGATCCTCATCGAAGGTGACGTCCACCTGGGCGCGGCCAGCGCCCTGAGGATCAAGGGCAAGGGGACGATCGTCGCCACCGGCAACATCTGGATCGACAACAAGAGCTACTACTACACCAATTCGGCGACCGACAAGCTCTTCGTCTTCGGCCTCGACCCGGCCAGTCGCCTGGTCTTCAACACCGCCTCGCAGTTCATCGGGATCTACCGCGTCCCGGGAAATGTCGACTGCACGCGTAGCCAGCCGTCGAGCATCGAGGGAGCGATCATCGCCGCCAGCTACACCATGGGCGGGGCCCAGGACTCCTTCAAGATCTACCTCGATCCGTACTCGGCCGCCAACCCAACCGCCGGCGTGCCGGGGACGATTACGAAAGTCCTGTCCTGGCAGGAGATATCGCCCTGAGCTAGAAGAATCCCATGGAGATGAGGGGGCTTTTCCCTAGCATGGAACCGTATTCCAGCCGGGCCGACAAGCTGCAGGCGGCGCGCCGGGAGGTCAGGGCCACGTCCATCGGCGGCCTGACCCTTCTGACCGTTGCCTACGTGGGTGTCGGGCTGGGGCTCGGTTACGTGCAGGACTTCATCCCGTCGTGGCGGGTCGCGGCGCAGACGGCCGGCTGGTACTGGATCGGCGGCCTGGCCGCCGTGTTGGCCGCGGCCGTCGGGGTCTGGGTCTGCCTTGGGCGGCTTTCGCGGAATGAAGCGAGGGAGGCCGTCCCCGGGCGGCCCTTACCGCCGCGCCAGGCCGGACGTGCGGGGATGTCCCGGATGAGCGTCACCCTGACCGCCTTCACCGTCGCCCTCTTCGGCTTCAGCCTCGGGGTCGCCGGCTACTTCGAATGGACCTGGTGGACCGATGGGCAACCCCAACGCCTATGGGCCTTCGGGGCCTGGGCCCTGGCCCTCGGGCTGGTGGTCGGGCTCGTCCTGTTGATCTCGGGGGTCAGCTCGGCCCGCCGCGAGACCAGGCAGGAAGCGTCCGACCTGATCGCCGCGGGGGGTCAGGTGGTGACCGAAGAGACCGTGGTGGCCATGGGCCAACCGCGGCTGGTGACGACGACTGATGCCGATGGCCTCCGTCAGGCCGTCGACCAGGTCCTCAACCACGCAGAGTCCGATGGGCGGGCTTCCACGGATGAGACTCCCACGCCGGTAGCCACGCCCGCGCCAACGCCGGCGGTGTCAGTGGTCGCCCTACCGCCCCACCGGACGAACTGGGGCGCCGTTCTCGGGAGGGCCCTGGCCATCCTCATCTGGATCGCCCTCATCGCCGGCACCACCGGGCTGGAGATGCGCCTCGGCGCCGAGGCCTCGGAATACCGCTACTACCCGCTGGCCGGGCTGGCCGTCCTCGCCGTGGTCTGGTGGGCGGTCGGTCAGGCCCTCGCCGGCCGCGGGAAGTATCCGACCGCCGCCGTCGTCCGGCACCGGGTGGCGAAACCGAAGCCGGTCAGGCCGCCGAAGCGCCGCCGCGTCCCCCTTCCGGCTTCGAGCCTCGAGGAGGCGGCCGCCACGGCTGAGCCCATTGTCGCCGAGCCCGCCGAACCCGAGCCCGTCGCGGCCGAGGAACCGGAGGAGGCCCAATTCCCAGTGCCCGATCAGCCTGAAACCATTCAGCCGGAGCCCGCGACCACCCCCGCGGAGCCCCAACCCAAGGCCAAGCCGGCCCGCGTCCCCAAGCCGGGTCCGCAGCGGCGGACCTGGGTCGGTCTGGACCTCGGCTCGCGGACCATCCGGGTCGTCCAGGTCGCTCCCGGCAAGCCCTATCCGGTCGTGGTCAACTTCGCCTCCGCGCCGACGCCCGACCGCTCGGTCAAGGACGGCGTGGTCATCCGTCCGACGGCTGTCGCCGACGCCATCAACGACCTACTCAACAAGGCCGGGATCAAGCAACGACGGGTCATCGCCGCCCTCAGCGGGCAGGCGGTCATCCTTCGCCAGGCCCAGTTCCCCCTGATGTCCTCCAACGAGCTGCGCGAGGCCCTCAAGTGGGAATCTGAACAGCACATCCCCATCCCGGCCGACGAGGCCATCGTCGACTTCGCCATCCTCGGCGAGGGCGCGCCCGCAGGCGCGACGGGGCTTGCCGCCATCACCGGTCCCGCCGGGTCGACCGCCGGGCCGGCCCCGGCCGTCACCGGCCCATCCATGCAGGTCCTCCTGGTCGCCACGCAGAAGCGGATCGTTCAGGGCTACCTGGACACCTTCGAGGCGGCCAGGCTCAAGCCGGTCGCCCTCGAAGTCGACCTGTTGGCCGTCTACCGCGCCCTCCAGACCGACGGCTACCTGCCCGAAGAGGGCCACCCCGTGGCCATCCTCAACATGGGTGCGGCCAATGCCGGCCTGAGCCTCTTCGCCAACCACTCGGCCCAGCTCACCCGGACTATCGCCGCCGGCGGAGAGGTCTTCGCCCAATCAATCATGGAGGCCTTCCAGGAGACCCCGGCCGGCGCCGAAGCCCTCCTCCGCGAGCACGGGGCCAAGCCACTTACGCCGATCGCCCGCTGCGTCTCGCCGGTCGTCGACGAGTTGAGCATCGAGGTCCGCCGCTCCCTGGAGTTCTACCTGATCAAGAACCGCCAGTACGGCATCAAGCAGCTCTTCATCGTCGGCGGGGCGGCCGTCCTCCCGGGGCTGGCCGAAGCCGTAGCCGATTCGCTCAACGACGCCCTTCGGGACAAGAACCCAGGCGGCCAGGCGATCGAGGTCATCGTCCCCGACCCGTCCCGCCGCCTGACCGTCGCCGGACCGGCCCGGGCCCGCCTGGACCAGTTCGGTCCCGACTACATGCAGGCCTTGGGGCTGGCCTTGCGAGAGGAGTCGCCGCAGTGACGACCAAGATCAACCTCTTGCCGCCAAGATTGAAGGCGTCGCGGCGGGTCAATTGGGCCCGCTGGCTGGTGGTCGTGGTGGCCGTCGCGATGATGGCCGCTCCCATCGGCTACTGGGCAACCCTCTTCACCCAGACGGCCGATCACGACAACCGGACGGCCACGGCCAAGGCCGAGTACGCCACGTACACCAGGGTCCTGGCCAAGGACAGGCAGCTCCAGGAGATGGAGCGCTCCCTGACCGACAAGAAGCAGTTCATCCAGGGCCTCAACTCCCCGGTCAAGTGGGCCGGGATGCTCTACGAGGTGACCACCTACATACCGCCATCGGTGGTCCTCGAAGAGATCCGTTCGCTGGGAATGGAGGCCGAGACGGCCCAGACCGGCCAGGCCCAGACCCAACCGAGCCAGTCAACGGCGCCGACTCAGGGAACCCAAGGGTCCCCCAGCGAGGAGAACCCGCTGAACCAGACGACCACAACCGCGCCCTCGACGACGCCCTCGACGACGCCCTCGACGACGCCCTCGACCACGCCCTCAGCTGGCTCCAGCGGCCAGACCGCTTTCACTGTGCCGGCGACCACCGACCGCGTCCTGATGGTCGGCACGGCCGGCTCGCTCGAGGCCATCGGCCGGTTCATCGTCGGCATCCAGAACGCCAAGTACCTGTCCAACCCGGAGCTGACCTTCGCCGTCGAGGACAAAGACGGCTTCCGCTTCGAGATCATCGCCGCCATCAGGCGGTAGGGGGTGAGGGCGATGTCCTTCCTGAGCCGTCTCTCCAAGCGCGAGCGGGCGATCATCATCGGGGCCGGGCTGATCGCCTTCGTCCTGGCCGTCTACTTCCTGGCCATCGATCCTCAGGAGAAGAAGCTGGCCGCGGCCAAAGCGGCCGAACTGAAGGCGGCCGCGCAGGTTCGTGAGGGTCGGGCGGTCAAGGCCCGCGAGGACCAGATCGACCAGCGGATGAAGGCCATCCAGCAGGAGATGAAGACCCTCGACCTGACCGTCCCCGGGGAGCGTGAGGTGGCCGAGTTCCTGTTCTACATCGACGCCTCGGCCCGCACCACCAAGGTCGCCGTCAACGCCCTCAAGTTCGCCACCGCCGCCCAGGTCCGCGACTTTGCCCAGTATCCCATCCAGTTCGAGCTGACCGGCAAGTACCCCAACATCGTCAACTTCCTCAACCGGGTCGAGTCATACCCGCGGCTGATCCGGGTCGAGGGCTTCCGGGCGGCCCCCGTGGGCCAGGAACCCGGTGTGGTCTCCAGCGATTTCGTCGCCTTCATCTACTCCCAGCCGAGCCGGGCCGTGGGGACGAAACCGGGCTCTCTCGTCCTCAAGTGGCCGGTCGGGCGGACGAACCCGTTTACCCCCTAGGCGCGCGGGCGGCTCGCGCCGCGTAATCTGGCCGCTGAAACGGTAGGTGAGGGGCATGTCCCGGTTTCACCATAGCCGTCGCCGGGGCCTTCTCCGGGATCTCTACCGGAACGACGAGGGATTCTCGTTCTTCGAACTCCTGGCCGTGGTCCTGATGCTGGCCGCTCTGGTCACCATGGCCGTGCCCTCGGTCAGGAAGGCGATGTCCTGGGGCAACCTCAACAACGGCGCGCGAACGGTCATTTCCGACCTTCGGACGGCCCAGCAGACGGCGATCCAGAAGGCCCTCAAGGTCCAGGTTCGCTTCACCGTGGTCGCCGGGCAGCCCGGGTACTACGAGTTCTATGAGGAGAACCCGGTCACCCACCTGATGGTCGCCTCAGGCAAGCGGGTCGACCTGGAACAGGCATCGAGGCTCGAGTCGGCCAACTTCGGCGCCGGCGGGGCCACGGTCGAGTTCGACGCCCTCGGCGGGGCGACCAACGCCGGCACGGTGACCCTGGCCAACCCCACCGGCGAGCAGCTGAAGATCGAGGTCGTCGCGGTGACGGGACGGGCGAGGATAAGAAAGTGAAACGGACAGACCATTGAGGCCGGCTCAGTCACGCAGGGTGACGGGCCGGCCTCAGTCGTTGGGTTACGATATCTTGGCCTGACGGGAATGCTAGGCTGGGTTAAGATGGGATCGGCGGGAAGGCGAGACACCATCCCCGGCGGCGGATCTCCGCCACGAAGGAGCGACCATGGGCCACGTCGACTTGACCATCTTCTCCGCCCTCAACGGACTGGTCGGGCGGAACCAAGCCTTCGACCGGGCGGTCGCCTGGTTCACGACCTACGTGCCCTTTCTCTTACTTCTGCTCTTGGCGGTGGCTTTCGTCATCCCCGGGCCGGGCGCCGCTGGGCGCCGCCGGGCGGCCGTCGTCGCCGGGCTGGCCGGGGTGATTGGCGTTCTCATCGCGGTCCTGATCGGACAGATGGTCTTCAGGCCGCGGCCTTTCGCCGCCCTTCCGACCGAGCGGGTTCGCCCGCTCATCCATCACGCCCCCGACTCGTCCTTTCCGAGCGACCATGCCACGGGCAGCTCGGCCATGGCCGCCGGAATGTGGGCCTCGGGCACCCGGCTTTGGCGGGTCGTCTTCGCCACCGTGGCCGTCTTGGCCGGGCTGTCGCGGGTCATCGCCGGGGTCCACTGGCCTGGCGACGTCCTCGGCTCATTCATCATCGGTGTCCTTACCGGGGCGGTCACCGTCTATGCGGCCAAACCCCTGATGCCGCTGATCGATCGGGTCATCCTGTGGTACGGTCGTTTGGAGAGGCTGTGGCTCCGGAAGTCGGAGTGACCGGAACCGTGATCGCCGGCAGCCTGATCGTGAACTGGCTGCCCCGGCCGGGTTTGCTGGCGACCTCGAGCCGTCCGCCGTGGGCCTCGACGATGGCCCGGGCCGTCGGCAGGCCGAGGCCAAATCCACCGCCCAGGTTCCGGGCTTGGTCCGAACGATAGAACCGCTCGAAGATGCGGGGCAGTTCTTCTTCGGCTACGCCCGGCCCGTTGTCGGCCACGCTCAGGTAACCCTCGGCCCCCTCCCGTTCCGCCGAGCCGTTCAGGCCGGCCGAGATGGTCACCCGGCCGCCCCCGTACTTGAGGGCGTTGTCGACCAGGGCCCAGACCGCCCGACGGAGATGGGTCACGTCGGCCGACACCGTCACCGGCTCGAGCGGCCCCTCCTCGACCGTGGCATCGGGCGCCACGGCGCGCGCCTCCTTGACCGTCTCCGAGGCGATCTCGTCCAGACGCAGCAGGGAGGCGTCGAGCTTGAGCCTGGCGTCCAGCCGGGCCAGCAACAATAGGTCGTTGACCAGCCGCTCCATGGTCACGGCGGCCCGGCCGATGGCCCGGGACGATTCGGACACCACCTCGCGGTCGCCGCCGCCCCATCGCCCCAGGAGATCACTGTAACTGCGGACCACCGCCAGCGGCGTGCGCAGGTCGTGCGAGGCCGCGGCCACGAACTCCCGCTCCCGGCGATAGCCGTCTTCAAGCCGCTCCAGCATGCCATTCACCGTCTCGCCGAGGATGTGGATCTCGTCGCGAGGCCCGGCCAGGGGAATCCGTCGGCTCAAGTCACTGGCGGTGATCTCCCGCGTCGTCCGGGTCAGGGTCTCCACCGGGCGCAGGGCCTGCCGGGCGATCATCCGGCCGCCGATCACGGCGGGGGCCAGGCTGGCCAGGGCCACCAGGGCGAAGACCCGTTCCAGGGTGGCCAGGAAGTCCTCCTCTCGCCCCAGCGAGCGGACCACCTGGAGTTGAACGTTGGCCGCGAGCTTCGCCCCGGCTACGATGGCGTCGATGGTCCCGAGCCTGATCTGCTTCGGCGGACCGACGTAGGCCGGGACCTGGGGGAGACCTTCGAGTCCCCGCGAGCGGTTGAGGACCCGGCCGTCGGGGGTCGTAACCTGAACCCAATCCGGGCCACTCCCCAGGATGGCGGTGATGGCCGGATCCTCGAGGTCCATGTGGTTGTAGTCGCCCTGCTCGTCACCGCCGCCGTCGGTCAGCTTCTGGACGTTGGCCAGCGCCGTTTCGGCTTCGCGGCCCGCCGCCGTAAAGAGGACGTGGCGGACGCCGAAGAAGGCCACCAGCCCGAAGATGAGCAGGACGGCCAATAAGAGAGCGGTGTACCAGAGGGTCAGGCGCCACGAGAACGAACGCACTCAGGTCAGGCCTCCCGTCGCGTCAAGTCCCGCGTCGTGCCGGCCTCGCGGAGGGTGTAGCCCACGCCCCGGACGGTTTGGACCAGCTTGGTCGGGAAGGGTTCATCGATCTTCGCCCTCAGGTAACGGATATAGACCTCGACCACGTTGGTCTCGCCGTAATAGTCAAAGCCCCAGACGTGGTTGAGGATGGCTTCGCGGGTGAGGACCAGGCCGGCGTTTTCCGCCAGATAGGCGAGGAGATCGAATTCTCGGCGGGTGAGGGCGATCGACCGGCCGGCCCGTTCGACCATCCGCGAGCCGCGGGAGATGGCGAGGTCGCCGACGACCAGCCGCTCACCGTCCCGATGGAGGGGGGCCGATTGCCGCAGGCGGGCCCGTACCCGGGCCAACAGCTCTTCGATGGCGAAGGGCTTGGCGACGTAATCGTCGGCTCCGGCGTCCAGGCCGGCTACCTTGTCGCCCGTGCTTTCGCGGGCGGTCAACATGATGATCGGCACGGCCGAACGTTGTCGCACCTGGCGACAGACGGCGAGGCCGTCCAGTCCAGGCAGCATGAGGTCGAGGAGGATGAGGCTCCAATCCCCCTCGGACGCCCTGGCCACGGCCTCGTAGCCGTTGCCGGCCACTTCCACTCGGTAACCCTCGTGCTCGAGCTCCAGTTGGAGGGCCCTCGCCAGGCTGGCCTCGTCTTCAACGACGAGGATTCGCGGCTTGGGTGCGCCTTCGTCAGGCATGTTCAACACCTCGATCGCCAATCCATCCGCATTCTACACTCGAAAGATTAAGAGGCGATTAGAGCGAATCCTAATCATCTTCTAATCACCGCTTAAGGCCGTTCTCATCGCCGATTGATATATTGTTCCCTGACGGGGCCTTGAGCGACAAGCCCCAGCACGATCATTCCAAGGAGGGAAGACGATGAACAAAAGAGTTCTGGTCTATGTCATCTCCGGCGCGCTGGTGATCGGCGGGGTCATCGGCCTCGGGCTGACCCGTCCCGCGACGGCCAAGGCCAGCCCCGCTCCGGCCCAGACGACCGGAGCGAACGGAGACGCCACGGCCGAGAAGGATGGCGCGAAGGAGTCCGGCACGGTCGAGAACAACGCGGAGAACGGGTCGGCTGAGGAAACCGCCGAGGCCGCCAGCCTCCAGGCGATGGCCAAGATCACCCCGGACCAAGCCAAGGCGGCGGCCCTGCAGGCCGTCCCGGGGACCGTCCTCAAGGTTGAGTTGGACAACGAGAATGGCAACCTGGTCTACAGCGTGGAGATTAAGACTGCCAACGGTGACCAAGACGTCAAGGTCGACGCCGGCAACGGCACCGTCGTAGCCCAGGATAGCCAGCAAGATGATGGCGACAAGGCCCAGGGCAATGATAACGAAAAGGATTCCGGCGCACCGGACAACGACCAGGTCCAGGAGGAGTCCCAGAACTAGGCGGGGCCACTGAACCTAAGCAACTTGGAAACCCTGAGAGAGAGACATTCTCTCAGGGTTTCTTTCTTGTCCTTCCGGCCGGCCGTCGTGGCAGGCCGGTTGGCCCCCGACAGGATTTCCCCGGCCGGGGCGAAACTCCTTTTTCAGGGCCGGAGGCGGGACGGAGGGATGATCTTGCGGGCCGGTCGGAAGCCGGAAGGTACGGGTGTAGCCTGGTCGGACTCAAGGCCGAATGTTCGAGTTGCTCGCCGGGGCCCTTGTGGCCGAGTCCGGCAAGACCAGACTGTCGCGGGGTTTCCCGACAAGAAGGCCGGCTTCGCGTAGTCGCGAGGCCGGCCTTAGGTTTTGCAGCCGGAAGAGGGGCGGATTGGCAGGATTCACGGTTTACCGGTCGAAGGCAAGTCGGCCATTAAGAGATGAATGACGTCATATCTAGTGTCATGCAGAGCGAAATCGGTCATGCTTGAAGAGGACGAAAGATGGGTTTCACCAGGTGAAGGCATGCGAAGCGAAGAAGCCCGGACGATCCGCTACCCTTTCATCGTCCGCCAGGTGGTCAACGACCAGGGGAAGCCGGAGTGGGAGGCTGAGGTCCCGGACCTACCCGGGTGTGCCGCGGGGGCGGACACCTTCGACCAGCTGGCAGCTCTCCTAGGCGACGCGATCGACGACTGGATTCAGGCCGCCCGAGAAATGGGCCAGGACATCCCCCTACCCAGCGATGATGAGGACTATAGCGGCAGGGTCACCGTCCGCATGCCCCGCTATCTCCACCGCCGGTTAACCCAACTGGCGAAGCTCAACGACACCAGTCTCAACTTGTTTATCGTGGCGGCGTTGGCCCTGAAGGCTGGAGAGGTGCCCACCACGCTTTCGGCTCCCGCCGGTACGCGAAGCCAATCAGGGCCGGCATGACCCCGGTCTGGCTTTCTCGCGTCTTGGCAAGCCGCGTTTTGTCTGCGGACGCACGCGAGGTCTCTAGACTCCGTAGTCGAAGCGGGTGGCCTTGATGAACTCGCTTTGGAACTCGGGCCGTTCGGCCAGGGGGACATGCTCGATCCGCCGAGCGAGTTCCTCGGCTTCCCGCCGCCTGGTCCGGCTGAGGGCGGCCAACTCGGCCCCGACCCCGGCGGCGTTGCCGACCGGGGTGATCCTTTCCAAGGGGATGTTGGGCAAGAGCCCGATCCTCCTGGCGCTGGTCGGGTCGATGTAGTTGCCGAAAGCGCCGGCCAGTAAGATGCGGTCCAGGCGGGCTTCCTCCAGGCCGACCTCCTTGAGAAGGAGCTGAACGCCGGCCCGGATGGCCGCCTTGCCGAGCTGCAACTGGCGGATGTCGGTCTGGGTCAGACGGACGCGTCGACCATCGGCCCCCGACTCCGCCAGGATGAAGGCAGGGCCATCAGGATCCGCGACGACGCGCTCCCCGATTGCCGGGGGCACATCGGCCGGTTGTGACGGGCCGCTGAGGCGCCCCGAAGCGTCCAGGGCGCCCGCCGCCAGCAGCACGGCCACGGCGTCGATCAGCCCCGAGCCGCAGATGCCCGCGGGCGGGCCGCCGCCGATGACCTGAAGGTGCAGATCCTTGTCGTTCCTATCCCCGGGCCCCAGGCTCACCCGCTCGATGGCCCCGGCCGCGGCCCTCATCCCGTCGCCGATCTGGGCCCCCTCGAAGGCCGGTCCCGCCGCCGTGGAACAGGCCCACAGGCGGCCATCCCCGGCCAGGACGAGCTCGCCGTTGGTCCCGATGTCGAGGGCCAGACTCCAGCCGGGCAACTCGGCCAGGCGGGTGGCCAGGACCACGCCGACCGTGTCGGCCCCGAGGAAGCTGGCGATCCCCGGGAGGACGTGGACCTCGGTGGATGGGGCCAAATCGAGGCCGAGGCTCCCGGCATCGACCGTGCGGCCGGCCGTGAAGGCCGCCTCGTAAGGCGCCCGCGACAGCCCGTCCGGTCTGACCCCGAGGAACAGGTGGATCATCGTGGCGTTGCCGACCACGGCCGCCGACCTGATCTTCGCCGTGGGGACTCCGGCCCGCCGGCCGAGGTCGCCCAGGAGCCCGTTGATCACGCCGATGACCTTCTCCTGGAGCTCGGCCGTGCCCCGCTCGCCGCCAATGGCGTGGGTGATCCGCGAGATGACGTCGGCCCCGTAGACGTTCTGGGCGTTGGTGGCGGTCGAAGTGGCCAAGGGCCGCCCGGTCCCAAGGTCGAGGAGGGTGGCCACGACCGTCGTCGTCCCGATGTCCACGGCCACGGAGAAGGCTTGCCCGGACGGGTCGAGGCCCGATCGGTCGATCCCGCTGTCCAGGAGGCGAGCCCCCGCCGACAACCTGGCCAGGGCGCCCTTACGCCAGGTCTCCGAGATGGGCTGGCCGATCTCGACCTTCGTCGCTCCAAGGACCCGAGTCTGGCAGGCCAGGCGCCAGCCGGCGGCGAGGTCCGGACCCAAGGCGGCGATCTCCGCTTCGCTCGGGGCCGACACCTCGCCCTCGACCACTCTGACTCGGCACTTCTCGCAGGTGCCTTGTCCACCGCAGTCGCCGCTCAGATCGAGGCCGACCGACGCGGCCGCCTCCAGAAGGTCGATTCCGTTCGGAACGGTCATCGAGACCGCCCCCGGAAGAAAGGTCACCGCCACGCCGGACAATCAGTCACCCCCCGCCCATGTTCGCCGGCTGATACGACACTCTTTCACCGTTTACAAGGCTTCACCTTCTGACCCACGGGCCGGCCTTCCCGACCTTCAAAGAAAGTTGCCGGTTTCCTAATTGCCAACGATATACCCTTGGGGGTATACTTGGAACGAATCGCCGGTCCGAACGGCCGGGGGATGGGGGGCAGGGTATGGAGTCGGCTCAAGCGGTCGGCCTCGGGGTCGCCTTCGTCGCCGGCCTGGCCTCGTTCTTCTCGCCCTGTGTCGTGCCGCTCGTCCCGACCTACCTGACGTACCTGGCCGGTTCAGCCGGCCGCGAGGGGGATGGCCTCGGTCGACGGCAGATCCTCAACGCCGTCGCTTTCGTTCTCGGCTTCACCCTCGTCTTCCTGGTCCTCGGCCTTGGGGCGGCCGGCCTCGGGACGTTGACCGCGGCCTTGAGGTACCGGGGGCTCCTCCGCCGCCTCGGCGGCATCGTCGTGGTCGTCTTGGGATTGCAGCTCACCGGGCTCATCCAGGTGGGCTTCCTCGAGCGCGAAGCTCGGCCCGACCTCGGCCCGGGGTTGGTTCGGAGGGGGGCCGGAGTGGGCCGGTCGGCCCTCGTCGGAATGGCCTTTTCATTCGGCTGGACCCCGTGTGTCGGGCCGGTCCTGGCGTCGATCCTGGTGATGGCCGCCGGCGCCGCCAGTCTGTCCCGGTCATTGGCCCTCCTCCTGGCTTACTCGGCCGGCCTGGCCCTACCGTTCCTGGCCGCCGCCGTCTTCCTCGACCCCCTCATGGGCTGGCTCAGACGGCGCGGCCGCGTCCTCGAATGGATCAGCCGCGCGAGCGGCGCGTTGCTCGTCCTGATGGGTCTGGCCCTGTACTTCAACTACCTGGTCAGGTTCGAAGCTTGGTTGAGCCGCTGACCGGCCGGACCGCACAAAGAGCCGCCGAAAGGTGCAGACTAGGGAGGTGGAACCAGCATGTCACAGCAAACCCCGCGCCGCGGCAACGCCGGCCTGATCATCGCCCTCGGGCTCGTGGCCCTGTTGGCCATCGTTTCAGTGATCGCCTGGCGGAACGGACAGAGTGCCGGCCAACCGGCCGTGGGCCGACCGGCCCCGGGGATCGCCGTCCGCGACCTTGCCGGCCACCAGGTCAGGCTGTCATCGGTGCAGGGCCCGCTGCTCTTGACCTTTTGGCAGACCACCTGCCCGGCCTGTCAAGCCGAGTTCAAGACCATCCAGAGCCTTTGGGCCGAGCGGGAAAAGACCGGGGTGCCCTGGACGGTCGTGCCGGTCGACTTGGGTGAGCCGGCCGAGGTGGTCAAGGCCTTCATGGCCGAGAACAAGTACACCTTTCCGGTCTACCTCGACGCGAGTGGGGCCGCCGGGGAGACCTATAACGTCTACTACATCCCGGCCAACTTCTTCCTCGACGGCCGGCACCGGTTGAGTTCAATGAGCGACGGAGCGATTCCCGGGCCCGAATTGAAGGCGCGGCTGGAGGCCCTGACCAGATGAAATCGGCCGGCCCCCGCCGGCGGGCCGGACCACCCACGGGTCTCGATCATCCAGCCCTATTTTCGGTGGTTGACCGGGGGTATCATAACAATTGACCCTGAAGACCTTGCGTTATACAATGTGGACAAGAGCCGCTGACTCATACCCATACGGGGGATATGCCATGCGAACGACGATGCATGAATCCGTTTTCATCAGTCCAGGACCGGGGGGTTCAGACGTGGAGAGAAACAAACCAGATCTGCTCGAACGCCTGAAGAAGATCGAAGGACAGGTCCGCGGGGTCCAGAAGATGGTCGACGAAGACCGCTATTGCGTCGACATCCTGATCCAGGTGACGGCCATTCGGGCCGCGCTCAACAAGGTGGGGTTGCAGATCCTGCAGGGCCATGTCCGCGGGTGCGTGACCGCGGCCATCAAGGAAGGCAAGGGCGACGAGTCCATCGAGGAACTCGTCGACGTCCTCTCCAAGTTCGCCAAGTAGCTGGGGCCCGCCCCCCGCGGCGGCCCTGGCCCCAGCCCTGGTCCCAGCTCTCGTCCGTGATCATGGGAGGTCCGCGCGATGAGTCTACCTACTTCAAAGACAACCGGCGCGCCCGAGCCGGCCGGCAAGTCCACCCAGGTCACCCTCGACCTGGGCGGGATGACCTGTGCCACCTGCGCCACCCGGATTGAGAAGGAATTGAAGAAGGTCGGCGGGGTCGGCTCAGCCGCCGTCAACTTCGCCACCGAGAAGGCCACCGTCGTCTTTGACCCGGCCATCGTCGAGCCCGACCGGCTGGTCAGGGCCGTCGAGGGCATCGGCTACAAGGCCTTCGTCGAAGAGGCCGAATCCCGGCCGAGCGCCGGGGCCGGGGCTGGGGCCGGGCCGGGCGGAGCCGCTCAGGCCGGCACCCGCAAGGTCGTCCTGCCCATTCAGGGGATGACCTGCGCCTCCTGCGTCGCCCGGGTCGAGCGGGCCCTCACCGGGACCAACGGTGTCGCTGCGGCCGCGGTCAACCTGGCCACCAACCGGGCGACCATCGAGTACAACCCGGCCTTCGTCAGTGTCCCGGACCTCCGCAAGGCCGTCGCCGCCGCCGGCTACGAGGCCCTTGAACCGCTGGCCGAGGAGGTCGGCCAGGACCGCGAGCGGCTGGCCCGGCAGCGGGAGATCAAAGCCCTGCGGCTGCGCTTGATCATCTCCGCCGGACTCAGTTTCCCGCTGGTCTTCGCGGCGATGACGATGATGATTCCCGGGGTCCCGATGTTCTTCCACAACTTCTGGTTCCAGCTCGTCCTGGCCACGCCGGTCCAGTTCTGGGCGGGGTGGCGCTTCTACCGGTCGGGTTTCCTGGCCGTCCGGCACGGCAGCGCCGACATGAACACCCTCGTCGCCCTGGGGACCAGCGCGGCCTACCTCTACAGCCTGGCGATGACCGTTTTCCCCGGATTCTTCGCCAGCTCGGGCTTCGAGCCGACGGTCTACTACGACACCAGCGCGGTGATTATCACCCTGATCCTCCTCGGCAAGTACCTCGAGGCCGTGGCCAAGGGCCAGACCTCCGAGGCCATCAAGAAGCTGATGGGCCTGCGGCCGAAGACGGCCAGGGTCGTGCGGAACGGGGAAGAGATGGACATCCCGGTCGACGACGTCGTCCCGGGCGACCTGGTCGTCGTCAGGCCGGGGGAGAAGGTCCCGGTTGACGGCGTCGTCCGCGAGGGCCACTCATCCGTCGACGAGTCGATGCTCACCGGGGAGAGCCTGCCGGTGGAGAAGAGCGTCGGCGATGAGGTCATCGGGGCGACCGTCAACAAGACCGGGGCCTTCAAGTTCGAGGCCACCAAGGTCGGCCGGGAGACCTTCCTCTCGCAGATCATCAAGATGGTCGAGGACGCCCAGGGTTCGAAGGCGCCCATCCAGCGCCTGGCCGACATCATCTCGGCCTACTTCGTCCCCATCGTCATCGTCATCGCCGTGGCCACTTTCGTCGTCTGGATCATCTTTGGCCCCAGGCCGGCCTTCCTCTATGCCCTGATGAACGCGGTGGCCGTCCTGGTCATCGCCTGCCCCTGCGCCATGGGCCTGGCCACGCCGACGGCGATCATGGTCGGAACGGGCAAGGGGGCCGAGAACGGCGTCCTGATCAAGGGCGGCGAGAGCCTCGAGACGGCCCACAAGCTCAACGCCATCATCTTCGACAAGACGGGCACGCTGACCGAGGGCCAGCCGGCGGTGACCGACGTCGTCATCCTTGGCGAGTTGGACCGCCCGGCCGTCCTGCGGCTGGCCGGCGCCGCCGAGAAGGGTTCCGAGCACCCCCTCGGTGAAGCCATCGTTCGGGCGGCCGAGAGCGAGGCCGGGACCGGCGGGCTCCCCGCCGCCGAGGGCTTCGACGCCGTCCCCGGACGCGGCATCAAGGTGACCATCGAGGGCCGGGCCCTTCTCCTTGGCAATGATAAGCTGATGAAGGAAGCCGGGCTCGACCCGGCGGTCTTCGAGCAGCACGCCGGGAGGCTGGCGGGGCAGGGGAAGACGCCGATGTTCATGGCCGTCGACGGGCGGCCGGCGGCGGTCATCGCCGTGGCCGACACCCTCAAGGCCAACTCGGCCAAGGCTGTGGCCGAACTGCACAAGCTCGGCCTGCAGGTGATCATGATCACCGGCGATAACCGCCGGACGGCCGAGGCCATCGCCTCCCAGGTCGGCATCGATCGGGTCCTGGCCGAGGTCCTCCCCGAGGACAAGGCCGGCGAGGTCAAGAAGCTGCAGGACGAGGGGAAGATTGTGGCCATGGTCGGGGATGGTATCAATGACGCCCCGGCGCTGGCCCAGGCCGACATCGGGATGGCCATCGGGACCGGAACCGACGTGGCCATGGAGGCCTCGGACATCACCCTTATCACCGGCGACCTGCGGGGCGTGGTCACCGCCATCCAGCTCTCCAAGCGGACGATGGCGACCATCCGCGGCAACCTCTTCTGGGCCTTCTTCTACAACGTCATCGGCATCCCCATCGCCGCCGGCGTCCTCTACCCGTTCTTCGGGTGGATGCTCAACCCGATGATCGCCGCGGCGGCGATGGCCTTCAGTTCGGTCTCCGTGGTCACCAACTCTCTGCGATTGCGTTCCTTCCGGCCGTCCTCGGTCTGAGCGTCCACGACTCCAGGCCAGCGGCCCGGTTCTGGTTCGAACATTCCTCGGAGGTGAGTCCCAATGGCTGAAACCAAGAAAGTCATCAAGGTCACCGGGATGAGCTGTAACCACTGCAAGATGGCCGTCCACAAGGCCCTCTCCGGCCTCTCCGGCGTCCAGAGCGTCGAGGTCGACTTGGGGACCGGCAACGTTGCCATCGACTACGACACCGACAAGGTCGGCGTGGACGACTTCCGCCGGGCCGTGACCGGCGCCGGCTACGAAGTCGCCGGCTGAGCCCGGGTCAAGCGGCGAGACGGCGAAGCTAGGCGAAGCTGACTGAGATCGAACAGCGAAGGGCGGTCGGCGAAGGCCGGTCGCCCTTCTGACGCCACCGTCGCAGTTGTTCACCGGCTTAAGAAATCTTAACCCCCTCGCTATCCGTCCTGGAGAAGCCGGTTGCGAGCCACCATCGTGAGCGCGTGGCGGTCGGCTTCGGGCCGGAGATTCACGTTTGACGCCGCTCTGCGGGCCCCGAAGGCCCGCTTGAGGGCATCGTTGGCTACTTCTGGAATCGCTGGGTTTCGGGCCGGGTAAGATAAGGGAAGCGAAAATCGGCGTCTTAGCAAGGATAAGATAGTTTCAACGTACAAAGGTGGCCTAAGCTGGCGCCAACAGTGGTTGTGCGACAAAAGACAAAGACTATATTATTAGCCTAGCCGCCGGATTAGCTGCTTTATTGTGAAATCCGGCACTTAAGGGGTCTTTGTGATGACCAAACGCGCTCGAATTGCCATCGGTGTGGCCGTCGTCTTTGTCGCCCTGGGGTATCTCGTCTTTACCGGGATCTCCCGCTCTGCCACTTACTACGTAACGGTCAGCGAGCTCCGCGCCAAGGGCGCCGCGATGGTCGACCGGCCCGTCCGGGTCACGGGCAAATTGGACGGGTCGTCGGTGAAATGGGACTCCAGCCAGATCCTTTTGACCTTCGACCTGTCCGACGGCCAGAACCGGATGACCGCCACCTATCACGGGGTCAAGCCTGACGGCATGGACGACGGCCGAGACATCGTCGTCGAGGGGAAGCTCGACCAGAAGGGCGCCTTCGAGGTCAAGAACATCCTCGTCAAGTGCCCGTCCAAGTACGAATCCAAGCCGGCTACGGGAGGCTGATGCAATGGCTGAACTGGGCAGCGCGGCCATCATCATCGGCTTGATCGTCGCCGTCTACTCGGTCATCGCCCTGGCCATCGGCGCGGCCGCCGACAACCCCCGGGTGGTCGGGAGCGGTCGTGGCGGTGTCCTGGCCACCGTCCTGGCGACCTCGACGGCCTCTTTATCCCTCCTATACTTGTTGGTCAAGGGCGACTTTTCGGTGGCCTATGTGGCCGACTACTCCAGCCTCACCCTGCCCTGGTTCTACCGGATCTCCGCCTTTTGGGCCGGTCAGGCCGGGTCGCTCCTGCTCTGGTTGTGGCTGCTGAGCATCTATGCGGCCGTGGTCGGGTCGGCGCGTTCAGCCAAGGAGCCTTCGCGCGCCCTGCTCGCGCCCAGGGTGGCGGCCATCCTCCAGTCGATCTCGGTCTTCTTCTTCATCCTCCTCATCGCCGTGGCCAAGCCCTTCGCCAAGGGGGCCACCGTCCCAACCGACGGGGCCGGGCTCAATCCACTCCTCGAGAACCCCGGCATGGTCATCCACCCAGTGGCCACCTATCTTGGATACGTCGGTTTCGCCGTGCCCTTCGCCTTCGCCGTCGCCGCCCTGACCCTCGGGTCCCGGCCGGGGGCCGCCGCGGCCAGAGCCGCCTGGGTCAAGCTGACTCGCAAGTGGACCCTGTCGGCCTGGCTCTTCCTGTCCATCGGGATCCTCACCGGGATGCAATGGGCCTACGTCGAGCTGGGCTGGGGCGGCTACTGGGCCTGGGATCCGGTCGAGAACGCCTCGCTGATCCCCTGGCTGACCGGCACCGCCCTGATCCACTCGGTGATGATGCAAGAGCGGAAGGGGCTCTTCAAGTTCTGGAACCTGTCCCTGGTCACGGTGACCTTCCTCCTGACCATCTTCGGCACCTACCTCACCCGGAGCGACGTCCTGTCGTCGGTCCACGCCTTCGGCGACCGTCAGATGGGCTACTACTTCCTGGGCTTCCTCCTCCTGACGGTGGTCTTCTCCGTCGCCCTCGTCGCCGCCAGGCGGCGGGAGATGGTCGACGACCGGCCGGTCGAGGCCTACATCTCCAAGGAGACAAGCTTCCTGGCCAACAACGTGCTCCTGGCCGGCACCGCCTTCGTCGTCTTCTGGGGGACGATCTTTCCCGTCATCACCCGCAACCTCTTCGGCCGGGAAGTGGCCGTCGGTCCCGACTTCTACAACCGCCTCAGCCCGCCGCTGGGGCTGGCCATCGTCGTCCTGGCCGGGCTCTGCCCGCTGCTCGCCTGGCGCCGGGCCTCGCTGAAGAGCTTCCGGGACAACTTCCTCGTCCCGCTCGTCGCCGCCCTCGCCTTCATCGGGGTGGCGCTGATCCTGCGGCTGCGGCCGGTCGGGGCGATCCTGGCCTTCGCCGGCGGCCTGTTCGTGGCCGTCACCGTGGTCCTCGAGTTCGTCAAGGGGACGGCCGTCAGAGTCAGGTCGCACGGGGAAAACCCGCTGGCGGCCTTCATTCGCCTGACCACCCGCAACCGCCGCCGCCATGGCGGTTACCTGGTCCACCTGGCCGTGGCGGCGATCATCATCGGGATCACCGGGTCCAGCGCCTCCAGCATCTACAAGGCCGAGGCGACCCAGACCCTGACGCCCGGACAGAGCCTCACCGTCGCCGGGTATACGGTCACCTTCAAGCAGCTGCAGATGAGGGAAGCACCCAATCACCCCGGCGTCGTGCAGGTCTACGCCGACACCACCGTCGCCAAGGGCGGCCGTCAACTGGGCAACCTCGAGCCGATGAAGCTCTTCTATCCCAACCGCGAAGAGCCCGGAACCGACGTGGCCATCCTGGGCGGCCTGGGCCGCGACGTCTACGTTATCCTGGCCGGCTGGGACGAGAACACCGGCGCCGCTTCGCTCAAGGTGATGGTCAACCCGCTGGTCGCTTGGATCTGGGTCGGTGGCTACCTGCTCATCTTCGGGGCGGTCTTCGCCCTCTGGCCGCAGGCCCGCGGGGTCGAGGTGGCCGAGTACGAAGCCCTGAGGCGGCGGGCGGTGGGTCGGGCCCGGACCGGGGCCGGCGCCGCCGCAGCCACGGCCCCGTTCGGAGGTGACGGCCGGTGATCGCCATCCTTGGCCTCCTGTTCCTGGTCATCGCCTCGGGGGTGCTGATTGGGCTGCCCCTCCTCGTCGCGGGCGAGGACCTCTCGGGCGAGGTGGGGTCCGGCCGGGGCCGCTCCCGGGCGGCCGCGCCCGTCCCCGCGCCCGATTTCGCTCAGCTCCGCGACCTCGAGTACGACTTCCGGTCGGGGAAGATGAGCCGTGAGGACTACCAGGCGGCCCGAGCCGACTTGGGCCTGGCTCGAGATGGATTCGACCCGAGAACGACCCCCGGTGACGGGGCTGAGGCCGACCTCGAGGCGGCTATCGAGGCGGAAGCCGAAGCCGAGGCGGCGATTCGGGCCGAGGCCGCAGGGGCCCAGCCCGCAGGGGCCCAGCCCGCCGCGACCTTCTGCCCCAACTGCGGCGCCCGCCTGCTTCGCGCCGACCAGAGATTCTGTCACCAGTGTGGCTCGCCTGCCCGGTGACTTACGAACCCCACCCCTAGTCCGAGGATGTGAGCCAATGAACAACGTTCAACGTCAATCTTTCGTCCGCCGGCGAGTGGTCCGGTGCCTGACGGCCGCCGCGACCGTTGTCGGCCTGCTCCTCTTGGCCGGCCTGTCGGCCACTCCGGCCCTGGCTCTTCCCGCCGGGGTCCTCGGGGTCGAGACCGAGCACCTCGTGATGCGCGTCGATGACCAGGGGATGATCATTACCTACGCCGCCCGGGTGACCAACGGCACGGCCACCAAGGCCGACCGCCTGACCTTCTCGCTCCCGGATGGCTACACCGGCCTGACCTTCGTGCAGGGCCTCACCGAGACTCAGGTCGACAAGGGCAAGGACGGCTTCGTCGCCCGCGACGGCCTGGCCGCCGGGGCCGGCCTGGACGTCGCCTTCTCATACCACCTGCCGATCTCCGGCCATCAAGGGACGGTCGCCCGGAAGGTCAACTACCAAACGGGCAACCTATCCATCGTCGTCCAGGTCGACCAGATGGCCATCAACGGCGAGGGCCTGACCGCCGGGGACACCGTCAGTCTGAACGGGGCCACTTTCAAGGAGTACCATCGCGGGAACATCCCCGCCGGGACGACCGTCCAGGTCGGCTGGACCCTCGGGCCGGGCGGTTCGGCCACCACGGGCACGGGTGCGACCGGGGCGACGGGCACGGATGGCTCCAGCGCCACGGCCTCGCCGGCTCCGGGGAACCTTCTCGGCCGCCTGACCGGTGGACCCCTGCCGGTCGCCCTCTTTCTCCTCGGCCTCGTCGTCGTCGGTTATGGCGCCTATGCCTACACCCGCGGCCGGTCGGGGCGGAGCGCGGCCGTCGCCCGGACGGCCGGTGGAGCCGCCCAGCCGGCGGAGGCCGCCGGGTTGGCCGGCCGCAAGGCCGAGCTCGTCCACCACATCGCCTCCCTCGACCGCCGCCACCAGTCGGGCGAACTGGCCGATGAGGCTTACCAGACCGAACGCTCCCGGGCCAAGGATGAACTGGTCCAGGTGATGTTGACCCTGCGCGGGTCGAGCCAGGAATGAACCAGCCAGGACGGCCATCGGCGGCCGCGGCCATCGTCGCCGCGGGGGTCGATAAGCGCATCGGGCCGAAGCTCATCCTGAAGGACATCGACCTGACCGTCGAACGCGGCCGCTTCCTGACCATCCTCGGGCCGAACGGGGCCGGCAAGACGACCTTGCTCCGCATCCTGACCGGGCTGCTGCGGCCGACGTCGGGTCGGGTGATGGTCGACGGCCAGGACCTCGCCGAGGCCCCGGCCGAACTGCGCCGCCGTTTCGGCGTCATTTCCCACCACAGCTACCTCTACGACACCCTGACCGCCCGGGAGAACCTCTTCTTCTACGGGCGGCTTTACGATGTCCCCGGACTCGACCGCCGCATCGACGAGGTCCTCGCCGAGGTCGGCTTGGAGCTCTTCTTCAACGAGCCGGTCCGGACGTTCTCGCGGGGGATGATCCAGCGATTGGCCATCGCCCGGGCGATCATCCACCGGCCGACCTTCCTCTTCCTGGACGAGCCGTACACCGGCCTCGACCCGCAGGCCTCGGAGACCCTGTCGTCGGTCCTCGCCGGCCTCCGCCACGACGAACGAACCATCGTCATGATCACCCACCAGTTCGACCAGGGGTTGGCCATGGCCGACCGGGTGGTGGTCCTGGTCGACGGGCGAATCGCCCTCGACGAGGCGGCCTCCGACCTCAGCCTCGACGAACTCAACCGACGCTACCGCCTGGCCGCCGGGGCCGGGGGTGACCGCTCATGAGCTTCCTCGGCAAGGTCTGGCTCATCGCCTGGAAGGACCTGAAGGCCGAGTTTCGGACGAAGGAAATGATCAGCGCGATGCTGATCTTCGCCCTGCTGGTCATCGCCATCTTCGCCTTCGCCTTCGACCCGACCCGCGAAGAGGTCCGGATCATCTTCGCCGGCCTGATCTGGGTGGCGTTCTTCTTCGCCGGCATCCTCGGCTTGAACCGGTCCTTCGCCATTGAGAAGAACAACGACGCCCTTCACGGCCTGCTGCTGGCGCCGCTCGACCGCAGCGCCATCTACTTCGGCAAGCTCGTCGCCGGCCTGATCTTCATGTTCGTGGTTGAGGTCGTCTCGCTGCCCCTCTTCATCGTCATGTTCAATTACGCGCCGACCGGGTCGTGGCTCTTGGCCGCGGCGGTCATCGTCCTGGCGACCTTCGGCTTCCTGGCCATCGGGACTTTCCTCGCCGCCCTGACCGCCAATACCAAGGCCAGCGAGATCCTCTTGCCGGTGATCCTCTTCCCGGTGGTCATTCCGGTGGTCATCGCCGCCGTGGAGGCCACCCGGGGGATCTTCTCCGGCGCCCCGACGGCCGACTTCATCACCTGGTTCAAGGTCCTCGGCGTCTATGACCTGGTCTTCGTCGCCGTTCCGTTCCTGCTCTTCGAGTACCTGTTAGAGGTTTAGCGCAAGGGGGAGTCCACCACGATGCCTCAGGAGAAACCGGCCGCTAGGCCGGCTCCGCGGTTGGCCACCGGCCGCGGGGGGCTCGGCTCACTGGCCATTATCACCTTCATCCTCATCGCCGTGGCCCAGTACATGATCTTCATGTACGTGCCGAACGACGCCACCCTCGGACTGATCCAGCGCATCTTCTACTTCCACGTCGCCTCGGCCTGGAACGCCCTGCTGGCCTTCACCGTGGTCTTCGGGGCCAGCCTGGCCTACCTGGCCAAGGGCGAGCGGCGCTGGGACGCCCTGGCTCTCTCGGCGGCCGAGATCGGCGTGCTCTTCACGACCCTGGTCCTGATCACTGGGCCCATCTGGGGCAAGGTTTCCTGGAACCAGTGGTGGACCTGGGACCCGCGGCTGACCACGACCCTCATCCTCTGGTTCATCTACCTGGCCTACCTGCTGGTCCGGATGGCGGCCGACGAGCCCGAGAAGAGGGCCCGCTTCGCCGCCGTCTTCGGGATCATCGGGTTCGTCGACGTCCCCATCGTCTTCTTCTCCATCCGTTGGTGGCGGACCATCCACCCGATCGTCATCAGTTGGCAGGGGGCGGCCATGGAGCCTTCGATGCTGCGGACGATGATCGTCAGCTTCGTCGCCTTCAGCTTCCTCTTCCTCTACCTCCTGGTCAACCGCCTGCGGGTCGAGGTCATGCAGGACGAGGTGGCTCAGCTCAAGGAGCGCTTACAGTAGCCGGTCGGCCGTCCGCCGGTTCGGAACGAAGCCAAGCCCGCGAGGGCTCAAAGGAGCGATCGAGATGCCTGAAGCCTCCAAAGCCCTGCCTTATCTGTTCGCCGCCTATACCATCATCTGGGTGGCCGTCTTCGCCTACACGGTCAGCCTCGGCGGCCGCCAACGCAAGCTGGCCCAGGACCTGGACCTGATCAAGCGGGCCGTCGAGAAACGGATGGGGAAGGCCGGTTGACAGTTGCCATGGATTATGCTAGAGTAAGCTCCAACTACTATTAGTCCAGGCGATGAGCGGGGAAAGTACCCAGCAGGAAGCGCTCACAGCGAGCCGGCGGGGGCTCTTCGGAGCCGCGTGGTGGAAGGTCCGGCGCGGGGATGGCTGGGGAATGGTCCCGTGAGCTACACGCTGAACGCCTCGTGATCCGGGGCCAGTAGGCGGCCGGTGTCTTCCGCCGTTATCGGAAAGAGGGTATGTCTGTACCCGCGCTCAAGAGCGGCGGCTTCGGCCGTCGAATTGGGGTGGCACCGCGCTGGCTGATTAAGCCTACGTCCTCACTAGGGACGTGGGCTGTTCGTTTTTCGGGCCTTCGTCCTGGCATAGGGGCGAAGGCCCGATCATTTTCCGGTCCGAGTCCATGGAAGGAGTGATCCGGAATGTGCCAGCCGGGCCTGGAGAGCTATCTGGCCTTGACCAAGGAATACTCCCTGATCCCGGTCTACCGGGAGGTCCTGGCCGACCTGGAGACCCCGATTTCGGTCTACCTCAAGCTGTGTCAGGGGGAAAAAGGCGCCTTCCTGCTCGAGTCGGTCGAAGGCGGCGAGAAGGTGGCCGCTTACTCATTCCTGGGCTGCCGTCCCCTGCTCACGCTGGCCAACCGCGGCGGGATCAGCTGGATCGCCGAGGGCGAGGCCGCCAGGCAATGCCGGCTCGACCGACCGGGCGTTGACCGGAGAAAAGGGCCAGGGGTCCTTACCGGTGACCCCCTGAGCCACCTCAGACAACTGGTCGGCCGGTTCAAGGCCTTCCGACCGGCCGAGCTCCCCCGTTTTTCCGGCGGCCCCGTGGGCTATCTGGGCTACGATGCGGTCCGCTACTATGAAGAGTTGCCTGGAGTCCCCGCCGATGACCTCGGCCTGCCGGAATCGTTCTTCATGGTCACCGAGCTGGTCGTCGCCTTCAATCATCGGAAGCACAAGCTGGTCCTGATCGTCAACTCGATCCCCGGCGACCACCCGGCGACCGCCTACGAACAGGCGTCGGCCCTGCTCGAATGGGCCGTTGATCGGCTGAGGCGGCCCGTGCCGACCGGCACCGGGGTGTCACTGGGGCGGAGAAGGCCGCTTTCGGTGGAGGCCAACCTGACCCGGCCGGAATTCGAAGCGTCGGTGCGGCGGGCGAAGGAGCACATTCTGGCCGGCGACATCTTTCAGGTCGTCCTCTCCCAGCGCCTGACGGCCCGGGTGGACGCCCAGCCGTTGGACATCTACCGGCTGCTGCGGACGGTCAATCCCTCGCCTTACATGTTCTACATCACCATCGGCGACCTGAAGATCATTGGGGCATCCCCCGAGATGCTGGTTCGGGTGGAGAACGGAACGGTCAACCTCCGGCCGATTGCCGGGACCCGGCCACGCGGCGCGACCGAGGCCGAGGACCTGTCCCTCGAGGCCGACCTGCTGGCCGACGAGAAGGAGCGGGCCGAGCACGTCATGCTGGTTGACCTGGGGCGGAACGATCTGGGGCGGGTGTGCGAGTTCGGAACGGTCACCGTCAAGGAGATGATGAGGGTCGAGCGGTATAGCCACGTGATGCACATCGTCAGCGACCTCGAGGGGCGCTTGCGGCCCGATGCCGACGCCTTTGCCGCGTTGACGGCCTGCTTCCCGGCGGGGACCCTGTCCGGGGCGCCAAAGGTCCGGGCCATGCAGATCATCGACACCCTCGAGCCCACCAAGCGCGGTGTCTATGGGGGAGCCATCGGCTACTTCTCCTGGGATGGGGCGATGGACACCTGCATCGCCATTCGAACCATCGTCATGCAAGGTGATCAGGTCCATATCCAAGCGGGGGCCGGCATCGTCGCCGACAGCGACCCGACCCTGGAGTACCAGGAGTCGCTGAACAAGGCCCGGGCCCTGCTCCAGTCGTTGGAGATGGTCGGGGAGGGGTTGGCATGATCCTGGTCATCGACAACTACGACTCCTTCACCTTCAACCTGGTCCAATACCTCGGCGAACTGGGGGCCGAGCTGAAGGTGGTCCGCAACGACCGGACGACGGTGGAGGCCATCCGGGCGATGGCCCCGGAGCGGATCGTCATCAGCCCGGGACCGGGCACCCCGGCGGAGGCCGGGGTCTCCCTGGCGGCCATCCGAGAGATGGGGCCGAGCACGCCGATCCTTGGGGTCTGCCTTGGGCACCAGGCTATCGGCCAGGCGTATGGGGGCACGGTCTGCCGGGCGCCTTACCTGATGCACGGCAAGGTCAGCCGCATCAGGCACAACGGAAACGGCCTCTTCGCCGGGTTGCCCAACCCGCTGACGGCCACCCGCTATCACTCCCTGATCGTCCGCCGGGAGGGCCTACCGGCCGAACTCGAGCCCACCGCCGAGACCGAGGATGGATTGCTGATGGGAGTGAGACATCGCCGCTACCCGGTGTTCGGAGTCCAGTTCCACCCCGAGTCCATTCTGACCGAGGGCGGCAAGCAGTTGCTTCGGAATTTCCTGGCCACGCCGAGCCCCGGCGGGCCGAGCTAGGAGGATGGGCCGATGGAGACGCTCATGAGATCCCTGATCATCGAGGTGGCCGAAGGTCACGACCTGGGTGAGCCGCAGGCCGAGGCGGCGATGAACCTGATGATGAGCGGGCAGGCGACGCCGGTCCAGGTGGCCGCCTTCCTGATGGCGCTGCGGATGAAGGGCGAGACGGTGGAGGAGATCACCGCCTGCGCCCGAGTGATGAGAGCCAAGGCCACGAGCATCGTCCACACCCGGCCGATGGCCGTGGATACCTGCGGCACCGGCGGAGACGGGGCGAACACCTTCAACATCAGCACGACGGCGGCCTTCGTGGTGGCCGGGGCGGGGGTGCCGGTGGCCAAGCACGGCAACCGGGCCGCCTCGAGTCTCACCGGTTCAGCCGACGTCCTCGAGGCCCTGGGGGTCAACCTCTCCCTGACGCCGGCCGGCGTCGGCCGGTGCATCGACGAGGTCGGCATCGGGTTCATGTTTGCCCCGGCCCTGCACACCAGCATGAAGTACGTCGCCCCGGTCCGTCGGGAGATGGGGCTGCGGACGATCTTCAACCTGCTCGGCCCGCTGACCAACCCGGCCGGAGTCCAGGCTCAGGTGGCGGGGGTGTTCGATCCCGACATGGTCGAGCCGCTGGCCCGGGTCTTGGGCAACCTCGGTTGCCGCCACGCCCTCGCCGTCCACGGCCTCGACGGCCTGGACGAGATCTCCATCTCCGGCCCGACGGTGGTCGGCGAGATGGTGGACGGTGTGGTCCGGACCTATCAGGTCGCCCCGGGGGACGTGGGGCTGCCCCTGGCCCCTCTGGAATCGATCCGGGGAGGGGACCGGGATGAGAACGCCCGGATCACCCAGGAGGTCCTGGCCGGGGGGCGGGGCCCCCGGAGGGACGTTGTCCTGTTCAACGCCGCGGCCGCCCTGGTGGCCGCGGGCAAGGCGCAGGGCCTCAAGGACGGGGTCGCCTTGGCCGAGGAATCCATCGACAGCGGCTCGGCCCAAGCCGCTCTGAACGGGTTGAGACGGCTCAGCAACGAGCTGGCGGCGGGTGAGCTGAGTTGATCCTGGATGAGATTCTGGCGACGAAGACGGTCGAGGTGGCGGCTTCCCGCACCATCCGGCCCATCGCGGAATGGCGCGCGGCGGCGCTCGACGGGCCGGCGCCCCGGGGGTTCCTCAAAGCCCTCGCGGCCTCCGAGGGGGTCCAGGTCATCGGGGAGATCAAGCGGGCCAGCCCATCCAGAGGGTTGATCCGCCCCGACTTCGAACCGGCGGCCATCGCCCGGGCCTACGAAGCCGCCGGGGCGGCCTGCATCTCGGTGCTCACCGACCGCCGTTATTTCCGGGGCGAGCTGGGCTACCTTTCGGCCGTCCGGGCCGCCACCGGCCTGCCGCTCCTCCGCAAGGACTTCATCATCGACGAGGTCCAGGTCTATGAAGCTCGGGCGGCGGGCGCCGACGGCCTCCTCCTGATCGTCGCCGCCTTCTCGGGCCCCTCTGCCGGGGAGCGGAGCCCCGACGACCTGGCCCGCCTGGTCGACCTGGCCCGGTCGGTCGGCCTTGACGTGCTGGTGGAGGCCCATACCGCCGAGGAACTCGAGTTGGCCCTGGGCACCGGGGCGGCCCTGGTCGGGATCAACAACCGTGACCTGGCCACCTTCGTGACCGACCTGGAGGTGACCCTCCGGCTGGCCCCGGGGGTGCCGTCGACGAAGACGGTGGTCAGCGAGTCGGGGATTCGGACCCCTGACGACGTCAGGCGGGTAGCCGCCGCCGGGGTCAAGGCGGTCCTCGTGGGCGAAGCGCTGATGGCCGGGGCGGACCCTGGGGCCACCCTCCGTTGGCTGCGCGGAGGACGAACCGATGTGGGTTAAGGTCTGCGGCCTGCGCACCGAAGAAGCCGTCCTGGCCGCGGTCGGGGCCGGCGCCGACGCGGTGGGCTTCGTCTTCGCGGCCGGCCGGCGGCAGGTCTCACCGGATAATGCCCAAAGGATGATCGCGGGCCTGCCCGAGGCGGTCGGCAAGGTGGGGGTCTTCGTGGACGCTTCGGCGGCCGAGGTCTGGGCGATGGCGGCCAGGGTCGGGCTGACCCACGTCCAATTGCACGGGGCCGAACCACCCGAGATCTTGGAGCAACTGAGCCTTCCAGTGATCAAGGCCTTCCGGGTCAAGGACCGGGCCGACCTGCGAAGGTTGCCTCTCTACCGGGCGGCCGCCGGGCTGCTCCTCGATCCGTTCGTCCCGGGGGAACCGGGGGGCACCGGGCGTCGCCTCGACCTGTCGCTCTTTCGCCGGGCCGAGGCGAGCCTGAGGGCCGCCGGCGTCGACCTGTCCGAGCCGGATGAGCCGCTGACCCCCGGACATCCCAAGCTAATCCTGGCCGGGGGGTTGGACCCCGAAAACGTCGGGGCGGCCATCGCCGAAGGGCGGCCGGGCGGGGTCGATGTCTCCAGCGGCGTGGAGACCGGCGGAAGCAAGGACATCGTCAAGATCAGGAAGTTCATCGAGATGGTCAAGGGGGGACGGAGATGAGGAAGCTGTCGCAGCCGGACGAGGGGGGCCACTTCGGACCCTTCGGCGGGCGGTACGTGCCGGAGACGGTGATGGCCGCCTGCCTCGATTTGGAGCGGGCCTACCGGACCTACCGGGACGACCCCGAGTTCCTGGACGAACTGAGGTACTATCGCCGGCACTACATCGGCCGGCCCGTCCCGCTGTATTTCGCCGCCCGGCTGACCGCCCAGGTCGGGGGGGCCAAGATCTATCTCAAGCGGGAGGACCTCAACCACACGGGGGCCCACAAGATCAACAACGCCATGGGTCAGGCGTTGCTCGCCAGGAGGATGGGCAAGCGGCGGATCATCGCCGAGACCGGGGCCGGCCAGCACGGCGTGGCGACCGCCACCGTCTGCGCCCTCTTCGGCCTGCAATGCGAGGTCCACATGGGCCAGGTGGACGTGGCCAGGCAGGAACTGAACGTCTTTCGGATGAGGCTCCTCGGGGCCCGGGTCATCCCCACGGCCTCGGGCTCCCGGACCCTGAAGGACGCCACCAACGAAGCGATCAGGGACTGGGTGACGAACGTCGAGACCACCCACTACATCATCGGTTCGGTCGTCGGTCCGCACCCCTACCCGATGATGGTCCGCGATTTCCAGTCGGTCATCGGCGAGGAGACCATCGAGCAGATGAGGGAAGCCGAAGGCCGCCTGCCGGACGCCGTCGTGGCCTGCGTCGGCGGAGGTTCCAACGCGATGGGCATGTTCCATCCCCTGTCGGCCCACCCGGGCGTCCGGCTGATCGGGGTCGAGGCCGGAGGTCAGGGGCTGGAAACCGGCAAGCACGGGGCGACCATGACGGGGGGCGGGGAGGTCGGCGTCTTCCACGGCGCCCGGTCGTACCTCCTGCAGGACCACTTCGGCCAGGTGACCGAGGCTCATTCGATCTCGGCCGGCCTTGACTATCCGGGGGTCGGACCGGAGCATGCCTATTTCCGGGATCAGGGGATCGCTGAGTACACGGCGGTGACTGATCGGGAGGCTCTCGAGGGGATGCGCCTCTTGGCCAGGACGGAGGGGATCATCCCGGCCCTGGAGGCCGGCCACGCCGTGTTCGAAGGGGTCAAAGTGGCGGCGACCATGGCCAGGGAGGCCATCCTGGTCATCAACATCTCCGGCCGCGGCGACAAGGACATGGCCGAGGTGGGCAAGCTCTTGGGGGTGGGGATGTGAGCCGGATCGCCGAGCGTTTTGCCGCCCTCAGGGCGAAGGGCGAGAAGGCCCTCGTCACCTACGTCGCCGCCGGCGACCCGAGCCTGCCCGCCACGGAGGCTCTGGTCAAGGGGATGGAGCGGGCCGGCGCCGACCTAATCGAGCTGGGGCTGCCTTTCTCCGACCCGCTGGCCGACGGTCCGACCATCCAATCCGGTCTGCAGCGGGCTCTGGCGGCCGGAGCCAACACCGATAACGTGCTGACGATGGTCGAACGGCTTCGGGCGGACGGCGTGCGGGTGCCGCTGCTGATCATGACCTACTGCAACCTGGTTCTGCGCCCGGGTGCGGCGGAGTTCTGCGCCCGGGCCCGGTCGGCGGGCGCCGATGGACTGATCGTCCCCGACGTGCCGATGGAGGAGGCCGACACGCTCCTGCCGGCCGCCCAGGCCGCCGGGCTCGACCTGATCCAGTTCGTGGCGCCCACCTCGCCGCCCGACCGCATCGAGCGCCTAGCCAAGCCGGCGACCGGCTTCGTTTACTGCGTGTCGCTGACCGGCCTCACCGGCGCCCGAGCCTCCCTATCCCCGCGGTTCAGAAACGTGGTTCTCGAAGTCAAGAAGCACGTCGATACCCCCGTCTGCGTCGGCTTCGGGGTCTCGACCCCGGCCCACGTCAGGCAGGTCGTCGAGGTCGCTGACGGGGTCATCGTCGGTTCGGCCATCGTCCGGTTGTGCGGACAGGCCTCATCCGTCGACGGACTGACAACGGAGGTCTCCAGAGTCGTCGCCGATTTAAAGGCGGCGACCCGCCGCGCATAGAGCGCGAAGATATCTTGACAGCGTCGGTGAGCGGCGGTACAATCGTCTCAAGATACCCTATGGGGTATATGTGGGAGGGACGCGATTTGGCGACTTACGACTTCATCTGCAAGGACTGTAATCACAGCTTCACGGTGAGCGTGCCGATCAGCGAGAAGGACAAGGTAACCTGCCCGGCGTGCGTCAACAAGAGCCTCCGGCAGGACTACTCCGGGCACATCCTGGTCAAGGCTGGAGCGAAGAGCGGCTCCGGCTCATCGGCGTCCGCCGACGCCGGCTCGTCCTGCGGGTCGAGCGGTTTTGGCTGAGGGGTCTGATTACCGGGCCGGCGGCCCGGCGATCGCTCCCGTCCGCTTATAACCCTTTGGAGGTGAGATTGGCATGTTCCAGTTCTGGGGCCGCCCGAAGGCGGATAAGTCCGAGCCGGTGGAGCTCCTGCCGACCGAGCTCGAACTGGTCGTCTTCGGCTCGCGCGCCAGCGATCAGTGCTTCACCGGCGGCTGAGGGCCGACGCGATCTCAGGAGGAGATCACGTTGTCCTATGGTCAGTTCCTAGACCAGCGTTACCGCGGACGGGTCAAGACGACTTACATCGACGTCGACGACTCGGCCATGGATAGCCATCCGAAGGTTATGGAAATGTTACATCAGCGGCTGGCCTCACTCCCGCTTCTGATGGTCGACGGGGAGCTTCTGCCCGATGCCGCAGTCACCTGGCGGACCATCTCGAGGCTGATCGAGCTCAAGGGGATCAAGGAGGCCGGCTGAGATGCCGGAAAGCGAACCGGGTCGGGCCTTGGACCTCGCGGCTGAGATCCGCCGCACCGAACACGACCTGGCTGAGTTGAGATCGCGTCTACCGGCCCACTCGCTGAAGGTGGCGATGGCCCGGGAGCTCGACGAGCTCGAAGACCGGCTGGGCCGCCTGCGGGCTGAGCGCGCGGCGCTGATCCGATTATCGGAAGAGGGCGAAGCGGCGATGGAAAGTGACAAGTCGGCGGTTGCGCCGATGGCCGAGATGACTTACCAGGTCACCAGCGACAAGCCTTTCGATGAAGCGGTCGAAGCGGTCAAGACCAGGACCGCTGAGAAGGGGTTCCGGGTCCTCCACGTCCACGATGTTCAGGCCACTCTGGCCGAGAAGGGTTTCAAGCAGGGCCCGATGAAGATCATCGAGGTCTGCAACGCCAAGTACGCCAACTCGGTCATCCAGGCCGACCCGGCGATCAGCCTGTTCATGCCCTGCAAGATCAATGTTTACCGGGATGAACAGGGCCGGACGGTGCTCAACGCGCTGAGACCGAGCACCATGGCGACCTTCTTCCCGGGGGCCTCCCTGGGGACCGTCCCGGATGACGTCGACTCGATCGTCCGGAGCATCGTCGACGGGGCCAGGTGACTTGTTCGACCCCACCTAAGGGGGCGGATAATGGGTCCGATCCTCTTCACTCTCGGCCCGCTGACCTTCTACGCCTGGGGCACGCTGGCCATCCTGGGTCTGGCGGCCGGGACCACCCTGACCATCCTCGAGGGGTGCCGGCGCGGCCTGGGTTTCGCTGAGCTCCTTGACGTCTGCTTCTCCACGGCTCTCGCCGGACTGGCCGGCGCGCGGCTACTCTACGTCATCGTCGAGTGGCCGGCGTTCAGACCAGACCCGGTGAGAGCTTTCATTTTTGTCGAGGGGGGCCTGTCAATCTACGGGGCCTTCCTCGGCGGGGCCGCCGGCGTCTGGCTTCTCGCCCGCCGCTTCAGGCGATCGGCCTGGGCCTACGCCGACATCATGGCCCCCGGCATCGCCTTGGGACTGGCCCTCGGCCGGGTCGGGTGTCTCCTGCGCGGCTGCTGCTACGGCCGCCTGACCGATCAGACCTGGGGGCTGGCCACTCAGTTGGCCCCCGGCCTGCGCTACCCGGCCCAGGCCATGGAAGCCGCGATCGACCTGGCCATCCTGGCCGTGCTGGGGGCTCCGGCCTTCCGGCCTCGCGCTCGCCCGCACCCGGCCGGCCCCCGGGAAGGCCTGCGTTTCCTGGCCTTCCTGGGTCTCTACGCCGCCGGCCGGTTCATCGTCGAGTTCTACCGCGACTCGGAGGTCCTGATCGGTTGGATGACCACCTCTCAGGCTTTCAGCCTCGCCGTCCTGGCTCTGGTGGTCTGGCTGGCCGGTAGGGGAAGGGTGGGCCGCCGTCGAAGGGTGGGTCTGTAGTAATGTCCGGACGTCCGGTCCCAGGAACGTCGCGCGATCGAGGGGGGACGAACGAGCCGGCCCCGGCGGCGGGCATCTCGCCCAGCCACCTCAGCTACGTCGAGCGCGGCCAGGTCGACCCGTCCGTCGACACCCTGCGCAATCTGGCCCGGGCCCTTCAGCTTCCCATCTCGCTGATCCTCAACCCCACCAACACCCTCGGCGAGAAGGTCCGGTTGACCCGCGAGTCACTGGGCCTCTCCCAGAAGGAACTGGCCAACCGGACCGGACTCTCCCCGGCCATGATCACTCAGGTCGAGAGCGGCCTCGTCCAACCCTCCCTGAAGACCGTCGAGAAGCTGGCCGGGTCGCTTGGGGTCTCCCCCTGTTACCTGGTCATGGAAAGGGACGGGGTGGAAGAGTGATCCACGCCATGGGTCCAGACCTCCGCCGGCTCATGGTGGACCCGGACGTGCAGGCCATCCTCCGCTCCATCTGCCACCTCGAGACCAAGCAGATCCGGCTGATCCTCAACTTCGTCGACCTGTTGAAACGCTCGGGGTTGAGGTAGAGGTCAGGGAGAGACCATCGGCCGGCCACGCCGGCGTTACGCGTCGCGTAGTATGAGGGGCCACCACCTTCGGCGGAATGGCCCCTTTTTCGCTGCCGATTTCGCTGGTTCAACCCAGGCGAATCGACTTCGCCCGGCAAACCCTTGGCCTAGCTGCGAAAACGGGACCAGAAGCTATGATGCAATCGGGCCGTTAGTGCCTCGGTTCACAAAGCTGGAAATGCGTATCCAGAGCCGCTCTGAACCATGTCCGAGCGGCCCTTCTGGGAACCACGAAAGGGGGATCCGTCGTGAACGAACGAGTGAAAACCACACTCCAGACTCTTTCCGGCGACCGAGTTCGCTTCGACCGGAATGAGCGGGTCGTCTATTCGCGCGACGTGGCCAGCCTTCCCGATGTCGTCGAGATGATGATCGACAACCTGGCCGACGCCGTCGTCCAGCCGGAGAGCCTCGAGGACCTCATCTTCCTGGCCCAACTGGCGAACCGCGAGGGGGTCCCCGTCGTTCCACGAGGCGCCGCCACCAGCGGCTACGGCGGCAGCGTGCCAGCCAAGGCCGGCATCGTCGTGGCCCTCCGCCAAGTCCCTGATCATGATGGACATCTCGAAAAAGTACGGCGGTCGGGCCTACTCGGTCGGCCTCTACTTCACCGACGAGGCCGCCGAGGCCTTCGGACCCGAGCGGTTGGCCAAGCTCCGTCAAGCCAAGGCTGAGCTGGACCCGAAGAACGTCTTCAACCCCGGCAAGCTCCTCGCCGGGGGCGGCAACCCGGCCCTCCTGCGGGTGGCGATGAAGGCCGCCCGGGCCGGCCAGTCGCTGGTCCCCCTGGCCGAGAAGATGCTCTCCGACCGCCCGCACATGAAGCGCCGCCTGGCCGAGCGGCTGACCAGCGCCGCCTTCGCCTGCGCCGGCTGCGGCTACTGCGTCGACGTCTGCACCCAGCACTTCGGGACCGGCTGGGAGAGCGGCTCGCCGCGCGGCAAGTTCGCCTTCCTTCGCCAGTACCTTCGCGGCAGGGCCCAACTGGACCAGGGGATGGTCTACAATTTCCTGATGTGCACGACCTGCAAGAAGTGCGACCCGGTGTGCATGGTCCACCTGCCCGTCCAGGAAATGTGGGACGAATTCCGCCCGGTCCTCATCCAGGACATGGAGTTCGCCACCTTCCCCGCCTTCGAGATGATGAGCGCCAGCCTGAAGCTGGATCTGAACATCTGGGCCGCCCGTCGCTCGGAGCGCGATGCCTGGGTCCCGGCCGAGGTCCGGCCCTATATCAAGGAGAAGGCCCCGGTGGCCTACTGGGCCGGCTGCACGGCTTCCTTCATCGAATCGGACATCGCCGAGAACGCCGTCCGCATCCTCAAGGACGGCGGAGTCGAGTTCACCTACCTCGGGAAAGACGAAGCCTGCTGTGGCATCCCGATGGCCATGGCCGGCCTGCAGGACCAGTTCGAGGGGGTCGTCAGGCACAACCTACCGAGATGCAGAAGCGCGGGGTTGAGGAGGTCATCATCTCCTGCCCGGGTTGCTGGGTCGGTTGGACCCACTTCTATCCCAAGGTCGCCCAGAAACTCGGCCTCGACTACAAGTTCAAGGTCCGCCACATCACCGAAGTCACCGCCGACCTGATCACTTCGTCGAGACCCCCGAGAACCGCGAGAACGGTAAGTGCTGCGGCAGCGTGTTGACGCGGATCAGCGACTTCGCCGTCTCCGACAGGATCGTCGCCGACCGGCTGGACGAGGCCCTCGGCGTCGGCGCCGAGGCCATCTGCGCCACCTGCCCGTGCTGCGAGTTCCAGCTCCGCGTGGGCGGCCAATCCACCGGCCGGAACCTTCCCGTGGTCGACTTCTCGGCCCTCGTCGCTGAGGCCCTCGGCTACGAGGTCAAGGACAGCACCGAGGACGCCCGTTACATGTGGGGCGTCTTCAAGAAGGCCATCGAGATCATGACCTCCGACGGCATCGTCGAGATGATGGGGGACATGATGCCCGAGATCATGAAGGCCATGCCCGGGGCGATGCAGGGGATGATGAACGGGATTTCGGCCATGCCCAAGGGGATCAGGAACCCGACCCTCGGGGCGATGGAGAAGATGATCCCGCTGCTGATGCCGATCCTCTTCCCGGGGATGATGCCGTCCGCGCCTGGCCCCGAAGATGGTCGGCTTCCTCAAGGGGGAGAACGTGGCCGACTGAGATGAGACGGCGATTCGCCGCGTGAGATTCGGGGTGGACCCCAAGGGCCCACCCCGTTTTCGTAAGCTGGTGACGGGCGACGCGCAAGGTCGGAAACACGGCTGCCCTGAGACTCTTCACGCCGGGCAACTATCCCATGGCCGGCCGCACCCGGGTGGATGGGTCGACGCGGGCGGGCCGCCGAACAGACCGGAGCCGGGGCCGTGTACCTAATGGTAAGGGCAGGCCGGGCAGCGAAGCTCATCAGGACAGGGGGGATCAGGCTGCAGCAGCCGAAAGAGTAGCTGCGAGGCAAGCTTTTTTTCCAACAGTCCCCCACTGGGAAGGAGGCTCCGTCAGCAAGACCGAATACTTGTTTGGGGCACCTCGAGGAGGCGAAAGGTACGTCGTTGAGGGAATTACGCGACCCGATTCACGGGTTTATTGCCCTCGAATCACGCGAAGAGAACAACATAGTCGATTCCAAGGTGTTTCAGAGACTCAGGAGAATCAAGCAACTGGCAATGGCTTCTCTGGTCTACCCTGGGGCCCTTCACACCAGGTTTGAGCACACCCTGGGTGTGGCTCATCTTTCGGGCAAGCTAGGTGCGAGACTTCTTAGTTCCCAAGAGGACCGGCGGCTTGTTCGGCTAGCAGCCTTGCTCCATGACATTGGACACGGCCCTTTCTCGCACGTGTCCGAGAGCGTGCTGAAAAGATTCTACGATAAGGACAAGGTCAAGCTGGACAAGGGGCAGCAGATTCACGAGCACCTAACCATCTCGCTAATCAAGCACAATGAGGATCTTGACCGGCTCATCAGCGATACTGAGCGGGACTACATCAGCGGCCTACTCTGTGGGCAGTGGGGATCGAAGATACTCAAGGACATTGTGTCTGGCCCGCTCGACGCCGACAAGTTGGACTACCTCCTGCGCGATAGCTACTACTGCGGTGTGAAGTATGGAATCTACGACCTTGACCGACTGTTGGCAACGTTCAAGACCCTTGATGACGCTAATGACTACGCGATTGGCATTCAAGAGGATGGAGTTCATTCCCTGGAGCAGTTCTTCCTAGCCAAGTTCTACATGACCACGCAAGTGTACCGCCACCGGATTCGCCTCATAACGGATCAGATGATTACCCGAGCTCTTGTGCTGGGTATAGAACAGGACGACCTTGAGTTCTTGAAACGCCCTTATACATACGATGGTTCGAAAGAGCATGCCGACGAATGGGTGAGATGGGACGACGAGAAGCTGATTCATGAGATTTGCCGACCAGAGGCCAAGAATGGGCTAGCCAAGAGAATCTTCACCGACCTCCGCGAACGTCGTCTCCATAAACGAGTTTTCCATGTCAACCTCAAAGATATAGAGAACCCGGGAGTCCGTGTTGCTCTCGCCCAGGACGGGCAGTTCGCCTCCCTTCGTGATCGACTGGAACGGGATGTTGCAGCCTACCTTTCGGTTGACCATTATGCGATAATCGCTTTGAGTTATAGAGTCCAGTCAATCAGAGAGGATGATGAACCCTCAATCGGCGACTGCGTAGTAATCAAGTCTGATGGTAGGCCCCTATTTAGGACGGAGTCCACGCTTTACCGGTCAATCGATGCGGCCCAGAAGGACGAGTATTTGGAGGTATTCGCGCCCGTCACCTTCAAGGACGAAGCCGATCAGCGGAAGCGACTACAGACATATAACACGGCCATCAGGGAGATAGTTGACAACCTGCTGAACCCACCCAGTTTACCGTGAAAGGGAGGACGGTTCGTGAAGGTTAGAGAAGTTCTACTCCTAATGCTCGATCACGCTGGGGGTGCACTGCAGGGTCGCACTCTGATTCAGAAGAGGTTGTTTTTCCTGAGCCTGCTGATGAACTTGGACCTGCACTATTACTCACATTACTATGGCCCTTTCTCTCCGGAGGTTGACAAGGCCCTTGGACAGTGCATTGCATTGGGCCTAGTCGAGGAAACCATCGTTGGCTTCACTGACGAGAGTGGCGGTTTTGAGGGTAGGAGTTTCAAGTACGGGCTTACGTCTGATGGTAATGTGGTCGTCAGGCTGACTAGACGGCACGAGCCAGAAATCTCAGGGGACGTGGCCATCAATCTTAGTAATCTAGACAAGGCGGGACACCTTGATTACCTTAAGCTCTCGATTGCCGCAAAGGCCCTTTATGATCTTCGTAGCAAGGACAAGCCCGTAACTCTCAGCGGGATAATTGATGAGGCCCGTAGCTTTGACTGGGATGTTCCTGAGCCGGCAGTGAGGGATGCAGTAGAGTTCCTCAAGTTCTTCGAGTTCTTTGCCGCGGAGAGTTCATAACGTCCAGGGTCAATCGTCAATCACCCTCGCGCATATCCAGAATTGCAGCCCCCCCCGAGGCTGAGAATGAACCCAATGGTGAGTGCCCGAGCAATGACGAAGCGAGTGCGGGGCGAGAGTTCAGGCCCAACTCTGAGCGGGAACGGACGAGGTGGACCCTGAGGGGCCCGCTCTTGTGGTGTTTCAGAGTGTCTTGCGTAACTTGCCACGGACCAGCGGCAGTCCGCCAACTCCGCGATTCTTCTTCGAGGCGGGCAGGGTTGCCCATCAGGGTGGCAATCATAGGTAGATGATGCTCTATGGCTCGCAGGTGCTCGCCTAAGGCAGTTCGTTCGTCGTTGGCACTTCGCCAACTATTGGCCAGGTTTGGCCACCGCCGCTCCTCTGTCGGACCTGGTTCCATCCTGCAGCGTGCCCGCCCCCTGCAGCAGAAGCCGCTGCCCATCTGCAAAGAGGGGCGTTGCCCTCAAGCAAATTCCGCGAGGTGAACCCCATGAAACTCGCCGTCATCGGGGGCGGCTCCAGCTACACCCCCGAACTCATCGAAGGCCTGATCAAGAACCGCGACGCTCTACCCGTCACCGAGTTGGCCCTGGTCGACGTGGCCAATGACGAGGCCCAGTTCAAGGTGGGAGTCATCGCCGACCTGACCCGGCGGATGTTGCGCCGGGCCGGGCTGGACGTCGCGGTGTCGGCCACGACCGAGCGCCGGGCGGCCATCGAGGGAGCGGCCTACGTCGTCACCCAGTTCCGGGTCGGCGGTCTGGCGGCCAGGGCCCGCGACGAGCGCCTTCCCCTCAAGTACGGGGTCATCGGCCAGGAGACGACCGGTCCGGGCGGCTTCGCCAAAGCCCTGAGGACCATCCCGGTCATTCTCGAGGTCTGCCGGGATATCCGCGAGCTGGCCCCCGACGCCTGGCTGGTCAACTTCACCAATCCCTCGGGGATCATCACCGAGGCCGTCGTCAAGCACGGCGGCGGGGTCAAGGTGGCGGGGCTCTGCAACGTGCCCATCGGCATGCTCCGGGGGGCGGCCCAGTTCGCCGGGGTCGAACCGGAACGGGTCCGGATGGACTTCTGCGGCCTCAACCACCTGACCTGGGCCCGTCGGATCTACCTCGACGGCAACGACATCACTGAGTTCGCCCTGGCCCAGTTGGCGTCGGCGGCCGAGGCCGGCCTCCTTCCGCCGGACTACGCCTTCAGCCCCCGTTGGCTGCGCACGCTGGGCATGTTACCCTGCCCGTACCTCCGTTACTACTATGAGACCCAACGGATGCTGGAAGAGGAACAGAAGGCCGCGGCCGAGGGCGGGGAGGGCACCCGAGCCCAGGTCGTCCAGGCCGTCGAGAAGACCCTCTTCCAGAAGTACCAGGACCCCGATTTGGCCGAAAAACCGGAGGAGTTGTCCAAGCGGGGCGGGGCCTACTATTCGGAAGTGGCGGTGAACCTGATGACCGCCATCGAGACCGACCGCTGCGACATTCACATCGTCAATGTCCGCAACGACGGGACCATCTCCGGTCTTTCGGACAACATCGTCGTCGAGGTCCCTTCCGTCGTCGGCCGGGATGGCCCGAAGCCCATCGCCGTCGGCCAGGTCGAGCCCAAGATCCGCGGGCTGATCCAGGTGGTCAAGGCCTATGAGGAGCTGACCGTCCAGGCCGGCGCCTTCGGTGACCGGGCAGCGGCCCTGGCCGCCCTGGCGACCCACCCGCTCGTGCCCGACGAGCGGGTGGCCGAGAAGCTGCTCGATGAGATCCTCGCCGTGAACGCCGAGCATCTGCCGCAGTTCAGATGAGGGGGGAGCGGCTTTGCGCTACCTGTCCGGGAAGGACCTCCGGGGCCTGATCTCCATGGGCGAAGCCATCGACGCGGTGCGCTCAGGCTTCTCGGCCCTGTCGGCCGGCAATTCGATCACCCCGCTGCGCACGCCGATCGCCGCCGGTCGCCACGGCACCGTCCTGGTGATGCCGGTCTACCTTCCCCGCGAAAACACGACGACGGTCAAGGTCGTCTCCCTGTGCCCGGGGAACGTGGCCCGCGGCCTTCCTCTATTGCAGGCCCTCGTTCAGGTCTTTGACGGCGAGACCGGGACGCCGCTGGCGGTCATCGAGGGCGCCGGCCTGACCAGGCTCAGGACGGGAGCGGCCTCGGGCCTGGCCACCGACCTGCTGGCCAGGGCCGACAGTCACACAGCGGCGATCATCGGGGCCGGCGTCCAGGGGGCGTCGCAGTTGGAGGCGGTCTGCGCGGTGAGGCCGATCACCGAAGCCTGGGCCTACGATCCAGATCGGACCAGACTCGAGGCCTTCTGCGCGCACCTGTCCGACGTGCTCCGTCGGCCCGTCCGGCCAGCCGGCACCGTCCACGAGGCGCTGGCCGGGGCCGACGTCGTCTGCACGGCGACCACCTCGTCACAGCCGGTCATCCCGGACGCTGCGGTCAGGGCGGGAACCCACGTCAACGCGGTCGGTGCCTATCGGCCCGAGGCCCGTGAGCTGCCGGGGGAACTCATCCGGCGAAGCCGGGTCTTCGTCGACTCTATCGACGCCTGCCTGGAGGAGGCGGGCGACCTTCTGATCCCCATCAAGCAAGGCCTGATCACCCGGGAGCACCTGGCCGGGGAGATCGGGCAACTGGTCAATGGCACCGTGAGCGGCCGCCTTGACGACCGCCAGGTGACTGTGTTCAAGTCGGTCGGGGTGGCCGTGCAGGACGGGGCGGTGGCCGCGATCGTCGCCCGCCAGGCGGAACTCCTCGGGATCGGGATCGCGCTGCCGATCTGACCCGGTTGGCCGCCGGTCGCGCCCGCTGACCGGTCCCCCGCCGCCGGCCGCCCGCTTTCCCCGCCCCGGTTCGACAAACCCGCATACCCGCATGACCACTGAACCCGGGCCATCCGCCCGGGCTCAGTCATTTACCGCCCGCCCGACAACATGGCACTCTAGCTGGAGCTTAAAGATCTACTTACCTATCCACCCAGGGGCGGCAGGAAGAAGAATCCCAATTGTGCAATCACGCGGTATCCCAAACGAGCAGAACGTGTGGAGTGGCGAAAGAGAGGGATAAGCCGGTCGAACGCTCCGCCCATGGTCACAAATGGCCTGCCAAGTCCCGCTCAGCTCTAACGCGCCAGTCGGCCGGATGACCGATAAACATGGTCCACCAGCAACTCGGCGGAAGGACTCGGTCAATTCCTGCCGAATAGCGGGACCTCGGGGTATACCATTTAGTCTACCGGCTTGGAGGTCTAGAGTTTGGACAAGACGTCTTCCAAAACTCGATGGTCCGAATGCTACGCCCAGTTGAGATCGGCCATTGAGAGGGGCGAATTCGCGCAGGGTAGCCGCCTCGTCGAGCGAGATATCTGCGAACAGTTCGGAGTGAGTCGGGCGACTCTCAGGACCGTCATTCACCGATTAGCTTCCCAAGGCATCGTTCAGCTCGAGCCCCGCCGCGGGGCCCAGGTCATGAAGCTGGGGGTCCAGGACGTCGCCGACGTCCTCGAGGTCCGCGAGGTCCTCGAAGGGCTGGCCGCTTCGAAGGCCGCCTCCCAGGCCACCCAGGAGGATATCGCCGAGTTGCGACGCTTGATCGGGCTGATGGAGAAGGCCGTCAAGAACGCCGACTACTATGAGTACAACAGCTTCAACCGGTGTTTCCACGAGGCCATCATCACCGCCAGCCGGAACGCCAAGGTCATCGATGCCCTGGCCACCATCCGGGCCCAACTGGTCCAGGTCCACGTGCGCGGCCTGCTCATGCCCGGCCGTGCCCAGCACTCGTTGGAAGAGCACCAGAGGCTTCTCGCGGCCATCCAGAAACACGACCCCGCGGCGGCGGAAGCGGCCGCCCGTGCCCATGTCCAGAACCACATGCAGGCGACCCTGTCGGCCCTGCAGCGAGGGGTGGCCATCTAAGATAGGTCGGGCCGCCGGCCCCCGCGCGCCCGAGGGGGGAGGGGCGCGGGCTTGAAAGCCCGACCGCCGAGGGGTTTGCGGGGATGGCCAACTTGTCCCGGAAGGCCCGTGCAGTCAGGGAGGAAATCGCCCTAATTGCCAGACCACACCATTTGGGAGACTGATGTGGCAGTCCACACCAACCATAGAGACGCTGGGTCGGCGACTCAAGGAGCTGGCCGACACCGAGGGGGTCGACCGCTTCGGGGTGGCGACCTCGTCGACGCGATGCTCGAGCCGGTCGCCGACCAGAATGACCGCATGGCCGGCCTGACATATCGCTATTACTATTATGAGATGGTCAACGGGATCCTCAGCCGGGCCTACGCCGTGTCGGCTTCTGGTCATCACCCCCGACCATGGCCCGCGGGTCCGCTTCGCCACCGTCCTCACCGACGCCCCCCTGACCGCCGGGAAGCCCCGACCGGAAGGATGCGGCTCCTGTGACGCCTGCATCAAGGCTTGCCCGGCGGGTGCCTTCACCGGCCGCTCCTTCGATCCCGGCGAGGAACGCGGGCGGCGCAAGGATAGTTGGGGGGTCAAGGAGAACGGTAATCTATGTGGAATCTGTGTGCTGACCTGCCCCTACGGGCGGCGGCGCCAACCGGCCGACCCGGCGCCGGCCCGCTAGACCCGCCGGGTCAAGGAGGCGAACCAACTATCAGACTTGTCGTCGGGATCACCGGGGCGACCGGGGCGATCTACGGCATCCGGCTTCTCGAGGTGGCCAAGAAGCTCGGCGTGGAGACCCACCTCGTGATGTCCCCCTATGCCGCCAAGAACATCGAGATCGAGACAGGCCGCTCGGTGGCTGAGGTCGAGGCCACGGCCCATCGCGTCCATGCCTTCAACGACCTCGGGGCGTCCATCTCCAGCGGCTCCTTCGTGACCGCCGGGATGGTCGTCGTCCCCTGCTCCATCAAGACCCTCTCCGGCATCGCCAACTCCTACAACGACACGCTGGTCATCAGGGCGGCCGACGTCTGCCTCAAAGAGCGGCGGAAGCTCGTCCTGGTGGTCAGGGAGACCCCCCTCCACCTGGGGCACCTGCGGTTGATGACGGCCGTGACCGAGATGGGCGGGGTGATCATGCCGCCGGTACCCGCCTTCTATCACTCCCCAAAGACCATCGGCGACCTGGTCGACCAGACCGTCGGCAAGGCCCTCGACCAGTTCGGCATCGACGCCGGGCTGTTCCGTCGCTGGCGCGAGGGCGGGGAAGGGGACGACCGATGACCCCTCGTTTCGCCGGCACGGTGGCCTCGGGAGCCCACGAAGCCGGAGGGTTTGTCGCCCTGCCGTGGTTCCGCGATTGGCTCAAGAGCCGTTTCGGATTCGACCCCTTTTCGGGAACCCTGAATCTACGCGACGTCTCGCCGGACGGTCTGGCCGAAACGCTGTTGCGGCGGGGGACGGCCCTCGTCCCCCCAAGCGACCAGTTCTGCCTGTCCATGGTCCTCCCGGTGAAGCTGGATCGCGCCCCGGAGGAGCCGGCCGCCATCGTCCGCCCGCTGGTGGCGGCCTATCCAGCGGGCGCCGCCGAGATCGTCGCTCCCGTGCGCCTGCGGGAAAGGCTAGGCCTGGCCGACGGCGATGAGCTGGCCTTCCAGGTCGACGACGGGCGGACCGCCGGTGGCTGGCGAGCGGCGGGGGAGGCCGGCGTCCAGGCCGGTGGGCCGGCCGGCGTCCAGGCGGGCGCGGTCGCCGTCGATGTCGAGACGAGCGGGGGCCAGGTTCGCCTGTCGGCCTCCTGGTCAAAGACCGCCGACGGGATCACGGTCCAACTTTATGGCGGGCTTCCCCATGTCGGGGCGGTCGCCGTGGCCTACCCCAGGCCGAGCCTCAGAGACCCGAGCCGGCCCAGCGCGACCTCCTCGGTCCTGACCCGGCTTGGGCACAAGGACGATTTCCTCGCCCGGCCGGCCTCAGAGCTGCTGGCCAAGGCTCTTGACGCGCCGGCGGTGGTGGTCGCCGGGGTCCACGTCGGGCCAAGCGGCACCTATCAGGCCCCCGGCGACCTCGTGGACGCCCTCATCGGCGCGGTGCCGCGGCTGGTCGAGGCCATCGTGGCGGCGGTCGGGCGCGGATCGTGAGGCCCCGATCCGCGCCGCAGCCCGTGGCGCCGCCGGTCGTTCGCCCCTGCCAGTCACAGGACGCCGGGGCCATCGCCGCCCTCCTCCGGGAACTGTCCGAGACCGCCGCTCGAGTGCGCCGGTTCCTGAGCGACTGCCGAGCTGCCCCCGGCGTCTACTCGAACTACCTGGCCGAACTGGATGGCCGAGCGGCCGGGTTCCTATCGGCCGTCTTCTACGAGACGCCGTTCCACGCCAAGGGCACCTGCCTCATCAATGAACTCGTCGTCGCCCGGGGCGCCCGGGGACGGGGCGTCGGCCGGGGGCTGGTCGAGACCGTCCGCGAAGAGGCCCGCCGCCGCGGCTTCGACGAGGAGTATGTCCTGCTGGGACAGGAGTTTGAGCAATGAAGCGCCGAAGCGCCGCCGTCCGGGCGGCGCTTATTCATGTCTGGCGGGCCTTCGACCGATCGTAGTGACGACGGGCCTTCGCCCGGTTGCCGCAATCGTCCATGCTGCACCAGCGTCGCTGACCGTTGCGGGAGGTGTCCAGGAAGACCCAGCCGCAAAGGGGGTCGGCGCACAGACCGACACGGCCCAGCCGGTCGCGAGAGGTCAGGAGGTCGGCCGCCGAATACACCACCGGCCAGACCACCCGGTTGAGATTCGGCTGGTCTTCGGCCCACGACCATTCAAAGCCGGCGCCGGCCGCCCGCAGCCTGGCCATGGACAGGACTTCGGCGAGGGCCGCGTTGACCAGCTCGAGGTCGGTGGCCTCCGCTGAGCGGCCGCCGATCCGGGCGGAGAAGATGCGGAACAGGGCTTCCCGGAGCACGATGGCCCGGCGGAGGGCGGCCAAGGCCGCCTTCGGGGCCTTCTCGACCGCCCGGACCAGCCGCCCGGCCATCCTGGCATCGATGGCCCCGGCCTGACGGCCCCACGAGATCAGGTCGCCGTAGTCGCTGAGAAGCTCCACCGGCTCGTCGGCCAGCCGCCAGTCGACGGTGTTCACGAAATCCAGGGGGAGGACCCCAGCGGTGAACTTGTAGGTTTTTTCGCCCACCTGGGTCGACACTTACAGCCCACCTCCGGTGGGGGGCCAGCGCTATAACCAGTTAAGTGGCTATTGACCGGTTAGGCCAAAGGAGCTACAATCTAACTGTCAAGATAAGCTTAACCGGTTATGGGGACCCAGTCAAGGACCACGGGGGAGGTCTGACCATGAGCCAGCTCCGGGATTCGATGGAGGCCTGGGCCCGGGACCACGGTTACAGGGTGGCCTTCGACCGGCCTGAGGTGCTCGACGTCGTCCGCGCCGATATCGAGGAACGCCGGCGCCGCGAGGAGTTCGATCGGGTCTTCTTCGACAGTGCCATCGCCACGTTACCGCTTCTAGGTCCGGCCGAGCTGGAGGGGATGAAGACCCTCCTTCTGGTCAGCGTCCCGCGGCCGGCTCATCGCCTGACCTTCCAAACCGCCGACGGCCCCTTCGAGGCGATCGTGCCCCCGACCTATCGGGAGTACCCTACGGCCATGAGGACGAGGGAGCAACTGCTGGCCGGTCCGCTGGCCGGCTACCGGCTGACCAGGGTCGGCTCGCCGATCAAGGGCGCCGCCGCCCGGCTGGGTCTGGCCCGCTACGGCCGGAACAACATCACCTACGTTCCCGGCTTCGGCAGCTATCACCAGCTGGTCGGCCTGTTGACCGACGCCGACCTGGGGGTGGATACGGCCGGGGGGAGGGCCTCTGGGGACCCGGCTGAAGTCCCGCTAATGGCCGAGGAGTGCGAAGGTTGCTGGGCCTGCCGCGCGGCCTGCCCGACGGGGGCCATCGGCGACGACCGCTTCCTCCTGCACACCGAACGCTGCGTCACCTTTTGGAACGAGAGCGATTGGTCGTGGCCGGACTGGATGAGCCCGACCGCCCACAACTGCATCGTCGGCTGCCTCGCCTGCCAGGAGGCCTGTCCCCAGAACGCCGGCCGCCTGCGGTGCGAACCCCTGGGACCGGCCTTCACCGCCGAGGAGACCGGGTGGGTCCTGGCCGGCCCGCCAAAGGACGGGGACGGGGGCCGGGACGGGGGTGCGGTCGCGACAGCAAGCGCGGCCCAATGGGCGGCCATCGTCGCCAAGCTGACCGAACTGGGCTTGAACGGCTACGAGACGATCGTCACCCGCAACCTCAGCGCCCTCATGGAGGCCCGCCGGGCCGGCTGAGCCTACACCCCCAGCACGTTGAAGCCGTTGTCGGCGTGGATGACCTCGCCGGTGACGCACCGCGACAGGGGCGAAGCCAGGAACAGCCCGACGTCGCCGACCTCCTCGACGGTGATGTTCCGGCGGAGCGGGGCCCGCTCCTCGACCACGTCGCGCAGGTGGCTAAGGCCCTTCACGGCGCTGGCGGCCAGGGTCTTGAGGGGACCGGCGGAAATGGCGTTGACCCTGATGTTGGCCGGTCCCAGCTCGGCGGCCAGGTAGCGCACGTTGCACTCGAGGGCCGACTTGGCCGTGGCCATGACGTTATAACGCTCGACGACCTTCTCGGCGGCCAGGTAGGTCATCGTCATGATCGACCCGCCGCCGGCCGCCTCCATCAGCGGCCGCGCGTGGCGGGCCGCCTCGATCAGCGAGTAGGCCGAGACGTGGTGGGCCAGCGCGTAGCCATCCCAACTGATGTCGGTGAAGGTCCCGATGAGGTCCTCCCGGTTGGCGTAGGCCACCGAGTGGACGAGGACGTCGAGCCGGCCCCAGTCCCGGCCGACCTGTTCGAAAAGGGTCTTGACCTCTTCGCCCTTGAGGACGTCACACGGATAGATCGGCACCCGCTCCCCGCCGGGCAGTCCCCCGACCAGCTCCTCCACGTTCTCCTTGAAGCGGTCGTCGGCATAGGTGAAGGCCAGATCGGCCCCCTCGCGTTGAAGGGCCTGGGCGATCCCCCAGGCGATCGAGCGCTTGTTGGCGACCCCCATGATCAGACACTTCTTGCCGGCCATCAAAGCCATGCGGCTTGTCCCCCGTTCGGTTAAGACGTGACCATTAAGACCAGATGCCAAGGATGGTTCGACGCCGGGCGGGTCGACTCCTCTCTACCAGAGGGGGAGGAGGGAGCCGTTGCCGGTGCGTTCCTTGATGTAGCCCAGCAGCCAACCGTAGGCGGTGGGGACGACCAGCGTCAGAAACGCACCGCCCGGCGACACGGCCGCCCTCGCGGCCAACAACAACAGACCCAGGTGGAGCAAGCCGAACGAGGCGGCCTGGAGACCATTTCCCCAGGCGAAGCCAAGCCGGGTGATGAGGTCTGGACCCAGGCCGTCACGAGTAAGGCGTTGATGCCTCCGGCGGATAAACCCATAGCCCGCAACCGTCCGGTCACAGTGGCCTGGCCCGCGACGATCGGCCCGAATCCGGGCCACACCGAGGCGAGCAGGATCAGCGGCGCGATTGCCAGAACGCAGGCCGTCGCCAGCCGCAGGCTCCGCGGTTCAGGCCGGTGAAAGCCCAAGTACCGGAGAACAGCCTGGGAAAGACTTCCTCCCCGGGCTTTCACTTTCCTTCGAGCCCTGGCGGAAAGGCCTTACGCGCTCATCCCCCAGCGCCTGATGGTCCGCCGCTCGATGGCCTTGAACCCGGCGTCCATCAGTAGGCCGATGGCGATGATCAGGACCAGCCCGACGAAGACGGCCGCTGTCTCCATCGCATAGCGTTGCTTGTAGATGAACCAGCCGAGGCCGCCGTGCCCGCCGGTGGCCCCGAAGACCAACTCGGCGGCGATGACCGTCCGCCAGGAGTAGGCCCAGGCCAGCTTGATCCCGGCGACAATGTAAGGCAGGGCGGCCGGGAAGTAGACGTCGCGGACCAGCCTCCAGCCGCTCAGGCCGAGGTTGCGCCCAACACGAACGAGCGTCTCCGGCACGGCGGCGAAGCCGGTGTACATATTCAGCGACAGGGACCAGACGATCGAGTGGAGCAACACGAAGAGGAGCGACCTCCAACCGAGCCCGAACCAGAGGAGAGCCAGGGGCAGCAGGGCGATGGCCGGCAAGGGGTTGAGCATGGCGGTGAGGGTCAGGAGGAGGTCGCGGGCCGTCCGCGAGATGATCGCCAGGGTGGTGAAGAGGATCGAGATGAGCAGGCCCGCCAGCATCCCGCCCCCCAGGAGGACGAGGGTGGTCCAGATGTAGGGGAAGAGCTCACCGGTCCTGATCAGCTGAAGAAAAGACACGAAGACAGCCGACGGCGGGGGCAGCAGGATCGGGGTGACCTTGGTCAGCCGGCAACCCGCCTCCCAGACGACCATCAGCCCGAGGGCGATCTGCAGTTCGCGCGGGAAGAACCGGGCCAGCCTGGTCCCGAAGGATGGGCGGAGCTTGTTCACGATCGCATCCCCCCGAAGGCCGCCACTTGGAGCAGCGATCGGACTTCCCGACAGAGGGCGGCGAAGTGGACCGAGGTCGGGGTTCGGGCCTCCTCGTCGGGGGCGATGACCGTCTTGACCCGCCCCGGCCCCTCGGTCAGGATGACGATGCGGTCGCCGAGCATGACCGCCTCGTCGATGCTGTGGGTGACGAAGAGGATGGTCTTGCGGGTGCGGGCCCAGATGTTCAGGAGCTCCTCCTGCATCAGGGTCCGCGTCTGGGCGTCGAGGCTGCCGAAGGGCTCATCCATGAGGAGGATCTCCGGCTCGACGGCCAGGGCCCTGGCGATGGCCGCCCGCTGCTTCATCCCGCCCGACAGGGCGTGCGGGTAGAAGCCGGCGAAGCGGAGCAGGCCGACCAGGTCGAGGTAGTGGCGGGCCCGCTCGGCGGCCGCGGCGGCCGGGGCTCCCTTGGCCGCCCTGACCGCGTAAGCCACGTTCTCCTGGACTGTCTTCCATGGGAAGAGCTGATCGAATTCCTGGAAGACGACCATCCGATCGGGGCCCGGGCCCTTGACCGGTCGGCCGTCCACCAGGACCGAGCCCTCCCGTGGGGAGATGAAGCCGGCCACGGTCTTCAGGAGGGTCGACTTGCCGCACCCGGAAGGCCCGAGGAGGACGAGCTTCTCGCCGTCCCTGAGGCTGAACGAGGCCCTCTCGATGGCCGTGTGGGCGCGGCCTTCAACGGTGTAAACGATCTTGACGTCCCGCACCTCCAGGCGCTCTGGGCGGGGACCGGCGGCGACGATGGGCATCCTCATCCCCCCGGGCACGGGTGGGTTGGAGCTGGGGCGGCGCGAAGGCTGGGGCGGCGCGAAGGCCGGGCCGGGGCGACCCGGCCCGCCTCAGTCGCCCTTCAGCTTTTGCAGGTTGGGGAAGCAGACCTCCTGCCAGTTGGCCGGGACCTTCTTGATGTAGCCATAGCGCTGCATGGCCTCGGCGTAGTGGATCACGCCGCGGGGGGTGATGTCCCAGGCCGTCCGCGGCGCGGTCAGGTAGGCCAGGTACTCGTCGGCGGTGGTCTTCTTGTCGACGGCGGCGAGGATGCCCGCGCACTCCTTGGGGTTCTCCCGCATCAGGGTCAGGGCTTCCTCAAGGGCCCCGACGAAGGCCTTGTAAGCCTTGGGGTTATCCTTGTAGAAAGGGCCCGAGGCCACGGCGACGATGTAGGAGAACGGCCCGCCGAAGGCGTCGAAGGCGTCCAGGACGACCCCGAGGTTGGCCTGCTTCTGGAGCTTGTTCTGGTAGGGCGGGGCGCCGAAGTAGGCGCTGATGTCGCCCTTGCCGGCCATCAGGGCGGCCGTAGCGGCCGGGTGGGGCATGGCGACGATGTTGTTGTCGAAGTAGGTGGCCTTGTTAAACTGTTTCTCGGCGGCCATCGCCAGGATGATGTGCTGGTTCGAGCCGGGGCCGGGGAGGGCGATCTTGTCCTTGGCCTTGAAGTCCTTGAGCGAGGTGATCTTGTCTTTGGGGGCCATCATCAGCAGGGTCATCTGATCAAGGGCGCCGGCGATCTTCCAGTCGACCCCCTTATCCCAGCCGATCAGGAACGGCGGGATGCCGACGAACCCCACGTCCAGCTGTCCGGCGACCATGGCCTCGCGGACGGCCCCGCCCGACCCGAACTGCAGGCGTTCGATGGTCACCCCCGGCAGGCGCTTCTCGATGAGCTTCTTCTCCAGCATGATGGTGACCGGCGCGTACCCCAGACCGAACTGATCAGCCATCCGGATCTTGCTCGGGGTGGCTTTCTTGGCGCAACCGGCCCCCCCAAAGACAAGACCGACCACGAGGGCGACGGCGACCACGGCGGCCAGCCCCCTGGTCATCTTCATGGTGATTCCTCCCCGCACGATGTGTGGTTTCAGGGCGCGGCGGGGCGGGCCCCGCGTGGCCCGCCGACCGGTCCCGAGCCCCTTGTTTACAGAGTATTCGCCTGGCGGGCGGCGGGTTCGAAGGGGGGGGGGACCACACCGGGCCAAGCGGAAGACAGAAGGACCCGGGCGCCCTCAGGGCGGCGCCCGGGTCTAGTTGACCCATCGGCACCATCTAATCAACCCAACTGTCTGACCTTCGCGATCCTGGTCGACCGCCCCACCTTTTCCCGCCGGATTATGGCCGTGAGGCCGAGCGCGCTCAGGAAAGCCGGGAGCAATCCGAGCAAGAGGCCGTGTTCGACGAGCCAATCCTGATTGATCTTGGTGAGAGCCAACAGATTCCCGACGGTGACGGGCCAATGGTCCCGCCAGAGGAGGTAGCCCAGGGACCTCCCTCCCGGTCACCCCTTCCGATTTGAGGTAGGCCGCGAGGGTCGCCAGGAACGTTTCCACTTGGGCCGGGCTAAGGGTGAGGTTCCCGGTCCTTATCTTGACCGCTAAGCGATTATCGGCGAAGCCGATATCTAGGACCCTAAGCTCGGATCGGGAATCCTCGAGGAACTTCCGGAGCTTGTCCCGTCGCCCCTCATCCAGGCCGGGCAACTTCCCCAGAGGACCCGGCACGGTCATGCCCCCGTATCGCGTCATCCATAGGATCCAGGTTCATCCCGACGGGCTGCTACTCCTGCCACTTCCTGGCGGGCTGTAAATCGGCAGGGGAGACGCGGGCAGTCGCCGAACAAGCCGCCTTCGGCGGACGGGCGACGAGGTGGGGGGCCCACGCCCGGAGAACTGCAGAGGGTCTCGAATGATTGTCTTGGCGGAACAAACCCCACGGCCCGTCCGTCTCAGTAGGAGCGAAGGAAAGCCCCATGCCCAAGCAAGGCCCCATGCCCAAGCAAGGAGGATGCCACTTGTCCCGCCTCGTCAAAGCCTCAGCCATTGCCCTAACCATCGCCGTCGCCATCGCCCTCACCGCCGCCTCCCTCGGCCTTGCCGGGTGCTCCCGCAAGGCCAAGCAACCTGGCAACGGCGGCTCGCCGAGTGCCGGGGACCCCGCCACGACCGCGCCCGGAGCGGGTACGCCCGTGGGCGATAAGATCACCACTTACGCCGACGGGCGTCTGACCGCCGGCCCCTTCCCCTTTGCCCAGAACGGTTTCTACTTCATCTGGACCGGTCCGAACGGGCTGGCCGTCGACATCGCCGGCAAGCTCGAAGGGCTGGTCGACGTCGCCGGTAAGCGCTATCTCTCGGCCTCCTCACTGGAGGGGACCTACGCCGCCGGCCCCGATGGCGCCAAGGTCGCCTTCAGCCGGGGCGGCCGGTTGGTCGTCAAAGACCTGAAGAGCGGCGACGAGCGGACCTGGAGCCTGAGCAAGTCCGGAAAGGACCACCCGGAACTGGCCAACGATGTCCTCCTTTGGTCGCCGAACGGCCGCTTCCTGGTGGGCGCCCTGACCTTCTACGACAGCGCCGACGCCCTCGGCAAGCTCTGGGTCCTCGACCTGGAGACCGGCAAGATGACGGTTATCTCGGGCTTCGAGGCCAACCACTGGTTCAACCAGCCGACCTGGTCCGAAGACGGAAACCAGGTCGTCCTCAGGCACTACCTCGAGGGCTACACGGAGAGCAGCTACTCCCAATGGGTCCTGCTCGACCTGGCCAAGGCCGAGTCGAAAGTGGTCGTCCCGCCCGATTCGGCCATGGTTGACTACGCCTTCACCTGGGGATCGAGTGGGGGTGTTCAGGCCACTCCGGTCAACGTCGGACCCGGGGGTGTCCGGGCGATCGGCTATGACCCCACCAGCCGTCGCTTCGAGTACGACCTCTATGAGGGCGGACCTGACGTGCCGTTCGTGGCCACCGAACTGTGCTTCGTCGATCACGACGGCCAAGCCAAGGCCCGGGTCGAGCTGCAGCCGGCCCTGGCGCAGGCCGGTCTGCCCTCCGGCGAGCTGTCGGCGTTGAACTTCCAGACGACCTGGTCGGCCGACGGCGAGTACGTCCTTCTGCAGGGGCTGGCCAGGGACACCAAGGACAACATCTACGGCCTCAACGGCATTGTCCGGTACGCCGAGAAGTCGGTCCGCTTCGCCCCGATCAAGCCCCAGAAGAGCGTCCCGCAACCGATGCTGTCCCCCGAGTACGTCTGGAACGGCCCGCTGGCCCTGATCATCACCGACGACAATCGCACCCTCCAGGTCCTCGACGCCAGGACGATGAAAGCCACGCAGGTCGCCGAGGGCCAGGACATCATCTTCTACGAGTGGTCCAACGGGAAAGCGGTTTACGTCACCCCCAACGAGGTTTCCGCAGTCACGCCGGGCGATGGCAACAAGAAGGTCCTCCTGTCGGCGGGCAGCGGCGAGGTCTTCATCCTCTCGACCATCCCTTCCCCGGATGGCCGCTATCTCGCCCTGACCAATGACCACCCGGCCGACAGCACCTTCAAGATCGAGGTTCTCGACCTCAGCGCGGTGAGGTAGAAGTGAACATGGAGCCGCGCAGGTACGGCAACAGCCCGAGCCGCCGGCTCGGGCTGTTCATGTCGCTGTCGTAAGAACCGGTGAAGACCTCCCGGGACCCATTGCCCGCCGGTGCCCTCGGCCACGGCGATGGCGGCCATCGGGTCCCAGACCAGCTCGACCCCGAAGGGCACCTTGACCTTCGGCAGGACCTCGCCCCTCCGAGGTCTGATCCACCTCCACCTCTCGCCCCCCGGGGACTACCTGGCAAAGATAAAGATGAAGACCGGGAGGATGATTGGAGCTCCGAGGGCGCTGAAGAACTGGTTCAGAGTCATTACTTCACACTCCCCCTACGTTTTTCCCTTCAGCCTACGGGCTACGGGTTGCGGCAATCGGCCGACAAGCGCGACCTACGAATCCCCCCTTTCTCGGGCTTCTGTCACCAGGTCCTAGCAACGGGCGCTAACCTCCCGCCTTCACCTTGATTCCCCAATTCCGAACCGTCAGGTAAGTCTCCGGCAGGAGGAATCGGCAACCGGTCGACCCAAAGGTTTACTAAGTCGGGAGCCGCGCCGCCCGCGGGACCCCAAGGGTACTTCGAATCGAGGTACCTACCATGAAAAAGCGGCGGGCGAAGGGCTCGCCCGCCACCTTTCGACAAACCGCCGTCTTCCCCCGGTCGGCCCGTTCATTTGTCCCTCATCGCCCGTCCTTCGCGGTCGCACCGTCCTTCCCCGCGTGTCCGCCGAGGCTCCCGGCCACCAGCCCGATGACCTCCTCCGGCTTGGCCGCCTCGACGATCGCCCGGCCGAGTTTCTTCCGGCGGATGGCGGCCAGGAGTTCGTAGAAGCGCATCCCGGTCACGTCGTCGAGGGCCAGGAGCGGGATGATCACCAGGCGAACCCGCAACTCCCTGGCCGGATCCTCGACGAGCTTGAAGGGGATCGCCTGCTTCAAGGTGACCAGGGCGACGGCCGTCTTGCGGGTGTAGGTCGGCCCGGCGTGCGGCATCGCCAGGGGCACCGGCATGTTCAGGGCCGAGCCGAACTGGGCCTCTCGCTTCAGGAGGGCCTTGACGAAACCCCGCTTGGCGTACCCCCGTTGGACCAGGAACCGGCCGACCTCGGCCAGCAGCCGGCGGGAGTCGGCGTAGGTCCGATTGAGGAGGGTCGTCTCCGGGGTCAGGAGTTGGACCGCGGTCCGGTGGATCAGGTCGCGCTCCGGTTTGGCCTGAATGGCGGCAAGGATGCGGCGGCGATCGTCGGCCGTGAAGAGCGGCGAGATGACCACCACCGGCGCGTCGACGGGCGGCAGGGCGACGGTTGAGACGATCAGGTCGACCTGCGAGGTCATCCGGCCCTTGACGACGTCCTCGTATGTGCCGACCTGGACCACATCGACCTGCGGCAGCAGGTTGGTCAACTGCCAGAAGAGGAGGGTCGAGGCGGACAGGGCGGTCGTGCAGACCAGGGCTACCCGCTTCCGCCGCTGCAGCCGGTACTTGACCTTCTCCAACCCGGCGGCCACGTGCATGGCCACGTAGGTGCCTTCAAGGACCGGCACCTTGCGGCCGAGCCGCTGCGACAGCCGCTCGGTGAACATCAGCCCGACCCCGAAGGCCAGCGGGTGCTGGCGCTTGATCTCCTCGGTCGGGCCCTCGGGTTCGAGCGGCAGCCCGAAGCGGAGCTTGCGCAGGGTCACTCCGATGTGGGTGGCCAGCAACCGGAGGAAGTCCTCGTCCTTGGCCAGCGGGACGCCGAAGACCTCCTCCGCGTCGTGGGCCACCTCGTTGGCCAGACGCTCGGCCTCCCCGCCCGGGGCGGCGTCTGTCACCGGCCTGGGTTGGAGCTTCTTGGCGCAGATGAAGTTCAGGGTGAGGTGGGTCGCTTCGGCCGGCGAGAGCTTCACCCCGCAGGCCTTCTCGACCGACCGAACGTGGCGGGTGACCAGCTTGTGCTCGCTGGTCCCAAGGAGGCTCTGGAGGTCGCCGAGGTCGTCCGGGACCCGTCGGCCGTCCCGCAGGCGGACCACGGTGATGGCGACGTAAAGGGCCAGGGCCACATAGTCCGACTCGATCAGTTCGGCCTTCGCGTCGCGCTGGAGCTCGTCGAGGAACCGGCGGACCGGGGCGAAGTCGAAGTCGCCGAGGACCGGTCGCCCATCCCGCCAGGCGGCCGGGTCCGCCAACTTCACCTCGTTCCCCTGGACGAGGTACTGGACGACGGCGTTCCGCAGGTCGAACTCCCGGGCCACCAGGGAATAGCCGACCCCCGACTTGCCGACCAGGGCCAGGCGCCGTTCGGCCAGCCACTCCTTGACCGCCTTGATGTCCTTGACGATGCTCGGCCGGGAGACGCCGAACTCCTCGCACCACTGGTCGAGGGTCGGCAACTCGGGCGAGAGCAGGAAGCGGACGACCATCCTCCGCCGGCGTTCGTGGGAGTCGAGGGCGCCCTCCCCCTCGACCGCCGCCGCCGCCACGTCGTGCCGCAGACGCGCGCGAACCTCCGGGGCGGCTTCGATGGAGAGGCCCTGGCGCCGGCCCCGGGGAAGGAGGGCCCCCCGCTCCGCGCAATAAGATGCCAGGGCCGGCAAATCGGCCCTCAGAGTCCGTTCCTTGACCCCGAGGGCCCGTGCCGCCTCCGAGGCCGGCTGTGGTCCGGCCGCCTCCAGTAGGTATTGCAGTTCCTTGAGCTGTCTGGCGTTAAGACCGGCCATGTTCCTCCGACCCGTTCTTCCGCTTCCGCTTGCCGCTTCCGTTTCCGCCTGCCGCTCCCGTCCGCGCCGCCCTAATGCTCGCCGAAGCCCGATTCGATCAGGGACTTGAGGGCGGCCACGGCCTCCGCCTCATCCTCACCCGAGGCCTCGAGGACGATCTTCGCCCCCTTGCCGGCGCCGAGGCTGAGGACGCCGATGATGCTCTTGGCGTTGACCTTCAGGTCATCCTTGGCCACGTTGATCCTGGACTTGAACTTGTTGGCCGCCTGCACGAACTGGGCCGCCGGCCGGGCATGCAGCCCGACGCTGTTGGTGATGGTCACTTCCGCCTTCGCCATGATCAGTCCTCCAAAACGGTTCTTAACCTGCTGACGTTGTTGGCGACGTCGCCGCCCCGCCACAGGTAGCGGCCGACGACGAACTCAGTCGCCCCCTGGTCGGCCAGAGCGGCGGCGTTGGCCTCGCCCACTCCGCCGTCGACGATGATGGCCACCGGGGCCGCCCCGAGCAGCCTCTTGGCCTCGGCCACCCGGGCCGGGGCGCCCTCGATGTACTTTTGGCCCTCCAGGTCCGGTTCCGAGGTCAAGAGCAGCAGGCAGTCCAGTTCCCCGGCCAGGTAGGGCAGGGCCCCGAGGGGCGTGCCCCAGTTGAAGGCCAGGCCGGCCCGCTTGCCCAGGGACCGGATCAGCCGGATCGTCCGCAGCGGATAGGGACAGGCCTCGACGTTGACGACGATGATGTCGGCCCCGGCCAAGGCCACCTCGGGGAGATGGTCCTCCGGGTGCCGCAGCATCAGGTGGACCTCGAAGGGCAGCCGACTATGGGGCCGCAGGTCGCGGACGACGAAGGGGCCGACGGTCAGGTTGGGGGAGAAGGAGCCGTCTTCGAGGTCGATGTGGATCAGGTCGACGTGGCGGCTGAGCTCCTCCGCCGCCGCGCCGAGGGCGGCCTGGTCGGCCGCGGCCAGCGAGGCCGAGATGAGGGCCTTGCGGGGGTTCCGGGCCCCGCGGGGGTCCCGGGCCTTCCGCTCGCCCACCCCTCACGCCCCCCGGGCGTGTCTGACCGCACCCATGAACTTCTTGACCCTGGCCGTCTCGACCGGGTTCCAGGTCACGCCGTCATGTTTGAAGTAGGTCCCGACGACGGCCGCGTCCGCGTGCTCCAGGAATTCCCCGATGTTGTCGGGGTTGCAGCCGGTGTTGACGATCACCGGGACATCGCCCACCGCCCGCTTCACCTCGGCGAGGGTCGACTTGTCCACGGCGTGGCCGGTCATCGGACCGGAGACACAGATGGCGTCAGGCAACGACCCGAAAGCGACGGTCTTGGCGATGGCGGCGATGGAGCGGCAGTCGAGCCTGTCGGTGAACTCGGCGTTGATGTTCATGAACAGCTTGACGTCCTTGGCGTCGATGGCCATTCGGTAACGGGCCGCGTCGCCGATGTTGGTGTTCCAGAGGCCCATGTCACCGGCGTAGGCCCCGGTGAAGATCTCCCGGACGAAAGAGGCCCCGGTGGCCTTGCCGACGGCGACGGCGGCGATCGGGTCCCAGAGGATGTCGACGCCGAACGGCACCGAGACCTCGGAGACGAGCTTCGAGACGACGGCGGCCATCACGGCGATGGTCTCGGGCCCGGCCTTCAGCCGGTATGGGCGGTCGTTCTCGTTGCAGAACATGACCGCGTCGACGCCGCCCTCCTGGAGGGCCTCGAGGTCGCGACGGAGCCCGTCCTCGATCCCCCGGACTCCCTTGACCGGGTCATAGAGCGGCCCGCCGGGCAGTGGGATGGCGTGGACCATGCCGATGATCGGCTTCTTGCCGAAAGAGAACGCGGGCTTTTCCACTGGCCAAGACCCCTTTCTCGAAAAAAGGCCGGTGATTTTGGCTGGAGCCATCCTCATCGGATGGCTCCAGCGTCTGTCCTTGCGGTTAGTCGGGCGGTTCGCCAGCGGTACTGTTCCTTACTTCGCGGCTTCGGCCGTCTCATCGTAGCCGGCCGCCCGGAACCAGGCCTTCTTGCGGGACTTGAAGGCCCATAGGGCGACGGCGTAGACGGCGACGACCGCGACGATCGTCAGCGGGTTGCCCATGGCGTGGTAGATGACCCAGTGGAACCAGCTGATCCCCTCGGACCCGGCGCCGATCCCGCTGGTTCCGACGGCAACCTGCCAGCCGGCGTCGACGGCGGTCTTGGTGAACATCGGGGTGATGTTGGTGATGATGAGGTCGCCGATGGCGATGTAGATCGTGGAGATGATCGTGTTCTTGAGGATGTTACCCTTGGTCACCGGGGTGATCAGGGCCACAAACCACGGGAAGGAGACCAGGTCGGCGATCCACAGGAAGCGGTTGTACGGTAGGAGGACCATGAGGACGACGGTGATCGGGATCATCAGCAGGGCGGTGGACAGGGTGGCCGCCTCGCCGACGCAGAGGGCGGTGTCCATCCCGAAGTTGATCTCCCGAGTCGTGCCGCGCTTGGAGAACATCTCCCGGACCTGCTTGGAGATGGGGACCAGGCCGGCCATCAGGATCTGCGGCATGAGTGGGAAGATGTGCATCACGGCGGCGACGACGATGCCGTCGGTGAGGATGGTCACCCAGGCTTGGAAGGTGCTGAGGGACTGCCAGTAGGCGGCGATGCCGATCAGGAGGCCGATGACCAGGCCGATGAACCACGGCTCGCCGAAGATCCGCATCCGCTTCTTGATCGTCTCGGGGTCGAACTTGACCTTGTCGAGGCCGATCCGGTCGAGGATCCAGTTGAGTCCGACGGCGAAGGGGATGTACTCGACCGAGCTGATGGTGGTAAAGGACACGCCCTCATAACCGTAGTACTGCTGGGCTGAGGGCTGCATCCAGTCGGCGAAGAGGAGCGAGAACAGCTCGGCGATGATGGCGGCGCCGAAGCCGAGCCAGAGGTTGCCGGTGAAGGCGACGGTCAGGGCGCCGACGAAGGCGTAGTGCCAGAAGTTCCAGACGTCGAGGTTTAGGGTGTCGGTCATCTTCAGGCCTAGGGCGATGAGGTTGACGACGATGGCGAGAGGAATGACCAGGAGGCCGACTCTCGAGGCGTAGGCGATGGCGGCGGCGGCGCCCCAGCCCACGTCGAGGTAGGGCAGGTTGACTCCGGAGTTCTTGACCATGTCGTTGACGCTCGGGGTGATCTGGGTGGTGAAGAACCCGACCACCATGTTGATGCCGGTCAGGGCGATACCGATCAACAGCGCGGACTTGAAGGCGTCACGCGGCTTCACCCGGAGGGCGACGGCGAAGATGAAGATGAAGACCGGGAGGATGATCGGCGCGCCGAGGGACGAGAAGAATTGATTGAGGGTCATCCGTACTCCTCCTAACCAAGATATGGCTACTTGCCCTGGAGCTTGGCGACGATGTCGTCAATGACCTTCTCGGTTCCGATGCCGGTGAGCAGGGGGACGGCGTTGACCACGGGGACACCGAAATCGCCCTTCAGGGCGCAGGTGCTGGCGATCAGATCGACGCCGGCCAGGTTGGCGGCCACGGAGAAGACATCCGTCTGCTTGATCGTGACCTGTAAACCGCGCTCCTCCAATTTCTCCCTGAGTTCCATGGCGGCGGCCGTCGAGGTGGCGATACCGCTGCCGCAGACCACCAGAATCGTCTTTGTGCTAGCCATCTTGTCCCACTTCCCCTTCTGATGACGCAAGGGCGCTCGGGCTGGAGGAACTCGGTCTGGGGCCCGGGGAGGCGGTCATGACCAGGGCTTGATCTCGAACTTGATCCCCTTCTGGTTCATGTGGGCGTCCAAGGCTTCCTTGGTCTTCTCCAGCGGGTAGACCCCGCTGATGTAGTCCTCGGCCTTGATGGCCCCCCGGGACAGGAGATTGAAGGCGACGACGGTTTCGTAGGCGCTGGCGCTGTAAGAACCCTTGATCGTCAGTTCATCATAATGAAGACGCTTTGTGTCCACGGTGATCTTGGTACCCGAAGGACACCCCCCGTACTCGACCACGGTCCCCCCTTTCCTCGCCAGTTCAATCGCCAGCTCCCAGGTCTGCGGCAGGCCGACCGACTCGATGACGACGTCGGGGCCGCGGCCGCCGTTGGCCTGTTCGCGCACCGCCTTGATCAGGTCCTCATGGTCGTCGGGGTTGATCAGCAGGTCGGCGCCGAGCTTGCCGGCCGTCTCCCGACGCTCGTTGTTCTTCTCGATGCTCATAACGTAGGCCCCGCGCATCTTGGCCAGCTGGGTCTGGAGAAGGCCCATCGGGCCGGCGCCGATGATGGCCACGGTGTCGCCGATCTTCAGGTCGCCCATGTTCACCCCGTGGAGGGCCACCGAGACCGGCTCGACCATGGCCGCCTGCTCGTAGGACATCCCCTCCGGGACGACCAGCAGGTTCTGCTTGACGATGGGGGCGTGGACGTTGATGTACTGGGCGAAGCCGCCGCCCATCTGGACGTATTCGTCGAAATCGGTCTCGATTCCCTCGCACAGGTTGTCCTGGTCACGCATGCAGTAGAAGCAGTACTGGCAGCCGGCGCCGTTCGAGGTGACCAGCCCCTTGCCGATCAGGCCGGGATCGATCCCCTCGCCGACGGCGATGACCTCGCCGGCATACTCGTGACCGACCGGGAACGGCGGCTTCAGGAAGGGATAGCCGCGCTTGTAGATCTTGACGTCGGTCCCGCAGGTCAGGGCGGCCATCACCTTCAGTTGGACCTCGCCCTTGCGGGGCTCGTCGATGGGATGCTCCTCGATCCGCAGGTCCAGGTTCCCGTAGCACATGGCCATCTTGTTGATGCCTTTCATCAGAAGACCCCCTTGGGAATTGGTCGCCTCAGACGGCCTTGATCACCGGCGGCCGGCCCTCCGGCCCAAGCAGCGGGTCGGCCTCACGAAGGGCCTTGCGGCCGGCCTCCGGGATCGGCGCGACCTTGCCGAACTGCTTGGCCACCAGGAACATGGAGGCCGTCTGCTCGACCGCGCAGGCCGCGTCGAAGGCGTGCCAGAGGGTGGCTCCGACGGCCAACGGGCCGTGCTGCCCGAGGAGGACGATGTCGTTGTCGCCGAGGTACTTGAGGGCGCTCTGGCCGAGCTCCGGCGTGCCGGGGACCTCGAAGGGGGCGACCCGTATCGGCGAGGAACAGTAGACGCAGATCTCGTGCATGATCAGGGGGATCTCGGTGTTGGCGATGGAGCAGGCGGTGGCGTGGATGGAGTGGTCGTGGACGATGCCCATGACCTTCGGCATGGCCCGGAAGATCATCGTGTGCATCGGCCACTCACTGGACGGCCGGAGGTTCCCCTCGATGACCTTGCCAGTCTCGTCGATGACCGGGACGTCCTCCGGCTTCATCGTCCGGTAGGGGACGGAGGTCGGCTTGATGACGATCAGGCCGGTCTTCGGGTCCCTGGCCGAGAGGTTGCCGCCGGTGTGCATGGTCAGGCCGGACCGGAGCATCTCCAGGCCGTAGAAGACGATCTCCTGGCGCAGTTCCTCAAGAAGCATTCGGTTCTCCTCCTTGACGTCGATTCGGGGTCCTTGGTCAGCGTCCGGGTCGGGCCTCGTCGGCCAGCCGGTGCTCCCGGGCCGGATCGAGCTCGAGCATCAGGCGGACGATGTCGACCGCCTCCTGCGGCGACGCGGCTTCGGTCAGGCGGGACAGGAAGCTCTGGTCCCGCAACCCCCGCATGAACCGCTGCAGCCACTTGACCTGGTCCCTCGGGTCGACCAGGGCGAGGAGGAAGACTATCCGCACGGACAATACGCTATCAGGGTTCCCCATCTCGTGAAATTCCACAGGGGGCTTGAGGACGCCCACCGCCAGGGCCGACCGCAGGACGTTG
>DASXUT010000197.1 GCA_036504675.1 Bacillota bacterium
TTGGGGCCGGCTCTTCCGGTGGCGTGATGAGCCAGGAACCTCAGGACGACATGGGCGACCGCCGCCCGCTGAAGCTCGCTGGGGGTCTCCATCGAGGCGACCACGGCCCGGTTGGTGAAGAACCCGCCGGCTTGGTAGACCAGCATCAGCGCCGCCGGCCACCAGTGCTGGACGGTGATCAGACAGACCAGACCCACCCAGAGGATGCCGACGTCGATCCAGAGCTTCCAGTTGAGCGGCCCCGCCACGGCGAACCCGAGCATGAACCAGAGGAGGTGGCCGGCCTGGACCCAGGACCCAACGAACGATGCCCGGCCCGACCGAAGAAAAAAGCCGGTTCAGGCCGGTTTTTCGTCTTGCCAAAGTTCGGCTGCTGCGTTATATTTAGTTCTATGCAGAACGTTCTCTAGTGAACGAGGTGAAGCAAGATGTCTGAGTCACTGGGAGAGATCGGCGAGCTCTTGCGGTCGGTTAATCGAGCCATCCACGACCGCTTTCGGCAGGCCTTTCAGGGCTGTGAGCTGCATCCCGGGGCAATGTTCATGCTCCGGCACATCAGCCAGGAGCCGGGCCTGACCGTCGGTGAGTTGGCCAAGCGGGCGGGCACCGCCAAGAGCCACGTCTCGAAGATGATGGAGCAACTGGTTCAGCAGGGCTACGTCGAGAAGCGGGCGGACCCGACCGACCAACGCCTGGTGCGGATCCACGTCACGCGGGCGGCCGCCGAGAACCTCTCCGAGATGGAGGAGCGGGCCAGGGAGGCCTGGGCGGGGGTGGTCCGGGAGATCCCCCAAGGGCAGATGGAGCAAGTGGTCCGCGGGCTGCGGATCTTACTGACCGCGCTGGAGAAGGCCAACCGAGGATCGAAAGACTAGTCGACTGGAGCGTGGGAATCCGTGATCAAGCTGTCTAGGTTCCTGAGACCGTTCTCCCTGGCCGTGGGCGCGATTCTGGGATTGGTCCTCCTCCAGTCCCTGGCCGACCTGTCGCTGCCGACCCTGATGTCGGACATCATCAATACCGGGGTCATGAAGGGCGACACCGCTTACATCTGGCGCGTCGGTGGGCGGATGTTGCTGGTCGCGGCCGGCGGCGGGGTCGCCGCCATCGCCGTGAGCTACCTCTCGGCTCGGGTGGCGGCCGGGTTCGGCCGCATCTTGCGCGGCCGCGTCTTCGCCCGGGCGGAGAGCTTCTCCCTGCACGAGTTCGATAAGATCGGCACGGCCACCATGATCACCCGGACGACCAACGACATCACCCAGATCCAGATGGTCATGGTGATGATCCTCAGGATGATGGTGATGGCCCCGATGATGGCCATCGGCGGGACGATCATGGCCGTCTCCAAGGACGCGGCCCTGTCGCTCATCCTCGTGGTGGCCGTCCCCTTCCTCGCCGGGGTCATCTTCTTCCTGGCTTCGCGGGCCATCCCACTGTTCACCCTGATGCAGACCAAGCTCGACAAGCTTAACCGGGTGCTCCGCGAGGGGCTCACCGGCATCCGGGTCGTCCGAGCCTTCGACCGAGTGGATTTCGAGAAGCGGCGGTTCGAAGAGGCCAACCGCGACCTGACCGACACGGCCATCCGGGTCAACCGGATCATCGCCGTCCTCTTTCCCGTCCTGATGCTGGTAATGAACCTCACGTCGGTGGCCATCGTCTGGTTCGGGGGCATCCGCATCGACAGCGGTCACATGCAGCTTGGCGACATGATGGCCTTCATCCAGTATGCCATGCAGATCATGTTCTCCCTGGTGATGGTGTCGATGATGTTCGTGATGATCCCGCGGGCCGAGGCCTCGGCCGTCCGGGTCAACGAAGTCCTCCAGACGGCCCCCGAAATCAATGACCCGGCCGACCCCAAGCCGCCGGCTGGCAAGCACGGCTATGTCCAGTTCCAGGACGTCACCTTCAGCTACCCCGGGGCGGAACAACCGGCCATCAGCCACATCTCGTTCAGCGCCGGGCCCGGCCAGGTCACGGCGGTCATCGGCGGCACGGGGTCGGGCAAGTCCACCCTGATCAGCCTCATCCCTCGGTTCTACGACGTCGACAGCGGCCAGGTCCTGGTCGACGGGATCGATGTTCGGGAGATGACCCAGGAAGAGCTGCGGGCCAAGATCGGGTTCGTGCCGCAGCGAGCGGTCCTCTTCACCGGGAGCATCGCCGACAACATCCGTTACGGCAAGGAGACGGCCGCCGACGAGGAAGTCAGGCGGGCGGCCGAGACCGCCCAGGCGACCGAGTTCATCACCGGGATGAAGGAAGGTTTTGACTCGGAGATCGCCCAGGGCGGAACCAACGTGTCGGGCGGGCAGAAGCAGCGCTTGTCCATCGCCCGCGCGCTGATCCGCCGCCCCGAGGTCTACGTCTTTGACGACAGCTTCTCAGCCCTCGACTTCAGGACCGATGCCAAGCTGAGGGCCGCCCTTCGCAAGGAGACGGCCGACGCCACCGTCCTCATCGTCACCCAACGGGTCAGTACGGTGATGGACGCCGACCAGATCGTGGTCCTCGAGGACGGGGAGATCACCGGCATCGGGCGGCACAAGGACTTGCTGAAGACCTGCGCGGTCTATCGAGAGATTGTCTCGTCGCAGTTGTCCGAGGAGGAACTGGCATGACCGACGAACAGAGAGTGCCCGGAGCACAAGGTTCCGGCATGGGGCCGGGGCGGGGCGGGGGACCCGCCGGCGGCGGGCCCTTCGGCCGGGGCCCGATGGGGGGCGGTCATGGACCGATGGGGATGGGCATGCCCGTCGCCAAAGCCAGGGATGTCCGGGGTACCCTCCGTCGCCTGGTGTCCTACCTCAAACCGCATGCCTCGCAACTGGTGGTCATTTTCGGCACGGCCATCCTGAGTACGGTCTTCAGCATCGTCGGCCCGAAGATCCTCGGCAAGGCCACGACCAAGCTGTTCGAAGGCATCGTCGCCAAGCTGACGCGGGTGCCGGGGGCCAGGGTCGACTACCTCTACATCGGGCGGATCATCCTGCTCCTGGTCGGGCTCTACGTGGTTAGCGCCGTCTTTTCCTACATCCAGCAGTACATCATGGCCGGCGTGGCCCAGGGGACGGTCTACGATATGCGCCGGGACGTGGAAGCCAAGCTGTCCCGGCTGCCCCTGAAATACTTCGACTCGCGGACCCACGGTGAGATCCTCAGCCGGGTGACCAACGACATCGACATGGTCAGTTCCACTCTGCAGCAGAGTGTCACCCAGTTGATCACGTCCGCGGTCACGATTGTCGGCGTCCTGATCATGATGCTGACCATCAGCCCCCTGCTGACCCTCATCGCCGTGGTCACCCTGCCGTTGTCGTTCTTCATCACGATGACCGTCGCCAAGAAGTCGCAGAAGAATTTCGCCGACCAGCAGAAAGCCCTGGGCGAGCTCAACGGCCACGTCGAAGAGATGTACACCGGCCACACGATCGTCAAGGCCTTCGGGCACGAGAAGCAGTCCATCGCCGTGTTCGGCGCGATCAACGACCGCCTTTACGACGCGGCCTGGCGGGCCCAGTTTGTTTCCGGCGTGATCTTCCCGCTGATGAACTTCATCAGCAATGTCGGCTACGTCTTCGTCTCGGTCGTCGGCGGGATCATGATCACCAAGCGGACCATCGCGATCGGCGACGTCCAGGCCTTCATGCAGTACGCGCGACAGTTCAGCCAGCCGATCGTCCAGACGGCCAACATCGTCAACGTCATCCAGTCGACCATCGCCGCGGCCGAGCGCGTCTTCGAGGTCCTCGACGAGAACGAGCAGGTCCCTGATCAGTCCCCGGCCAGGGTGATCAAGTCACCCCAGGGCGACGTCAAATTCGAACACGTCAAGTTCGGCTACCAGGAAGGCGCCCCCCTGATCGAGGACATGAACCTGGAGGTCAAGCCGGGAGAGAGCATCGCCATCGTCGGCCCGACCGGGGCCGGTAAGACCACGCTGGTCAACCTCCTGATGCGGTTCTACGAGGTCGACGGCGGCCGGATCACCATCGACGGCGCCGACATCCGGGGCCTGAAGCGCGGCGACCTGCGCCGGATGACCGGCATGGTCCTCCAGGACACCTGGCTCTTCAACGGCACCATCCGCGACAACATCGCCTACGGACGCGAAGGAGCGACCGAAGCCGAGATCGTCCGGGCGGCCAAGGCGGCCCGGGCCGATCGGTTCATCCGCAGCCTGCCCGATGGCTACGAGACCGTCCTGAACGAAGAGGCCTCCAACATCTCGCAGGGGCAGAAGCAGCTTCTGACGATCGCCCGGGCGATCCTGGCCGACCCGACCATCCTCATCCTCGACGAGGCGACCTCCAACGTCGATACCCGGACTGAGGTCCTCATCCAAAAGGGGATGCGCGAGCTGATGAATGGGCGGACCAGCTTCGTCATCGCCCACCGCCTCTCGACCGTCCGGGACGCCGGTCTCATCCTGGTGATGAACAACGGCCGGGTCATCGAGCAGGGTACCCACCACGAGCTGCTGGCCAAGGGCGGCTTCTACGCCGACTTGTACAACAGCCAGTTCGCCGGGGCCGCGGAACGTAAGGCGGTCTAGGGAGGTCCGGGCCGCGCCGGCCTGCGGGTCCCCTGCGGCCCACGGGCCCATGGCCATCGCTCACCCGCCCTAAGAGACCCGAAAAGCAGGCCCGAGGTCGTCTCGAGCCTGCTTTCGCCATTGGGTGGCAATTTCGGAACTTGCCTAAAGCCCCCCGAGCCGGCCAATGGCGTTGACTACGCTGTGGGCGGCCATGCTTGCTGAGATTGAGCGGGCGCGCCAGGCCAGGAAGCCAAAAACCAGGCTTCCCACCGGGATCAAGAGGAAGAAACCGACGCCAAAGCCCTTGGAGGCTTGAAAGAAGTGGGCCACCCAGAAGAGCGCCGCCTGGACCAGCAGGGTCTGGAAGTCGCTTAAGCCGGCCTTTCTCAGATACCCCCACAGGAAGCCTCTGAAGACGGGCTCCTCGCTAACGACCGCCGAGGCCAGTTCGTCGGAGAGTCGGGCGACGACCGCCAAGGGGATCAAAGCCACCCTCCCATGGAGCCCCATGGACCAGGCCATGGCGCCCTGTAAAAGGCCCAGGCCGAATCCGGCCAAAGCGCCGATGATCAGCCAGCCGAAGACTCGCGGCGCCGGGCGTGGGGGCCTGAACCCGCCGACCAGTAAGGTGATCACCAATAGCCCCGCCATACCCAGGTTGACCAGACCTACCGGCGGTCCCGTCTCCACCCCGGGCAGGCCGGTCTTCCAGGCAAAGAGCCCGACGGCCGGGGCCAAGAGGAACAGCAGCAGGCCCAACCCGTCCAGGTGGAAATCGGGTAGCCGGCGCCGTTCGAGCCAGATCAAACCGGCCGTTACTACGTAGGTGACGACGAAGAACAGTCGGTTGGCTTGGGCCATCGTCGCCGGATCGAGCGCGGCCAGAGCGGCGGCCAAGGTGAATCGAACCCCCAAAAGGGCCAGCAAAACGATTAGACCGGCTCGGCTGAAAGCCTTCGACTGAACCGGCTCCATCATGACCTGCGTCCCCCGCTCAAAATCCGGCCCGACTGATAAGCGAGAGTCATATCGCGGTAGGGATGCACTTCGCTGGGGCGGGCGCGGTTCCTCCTGGAAGGATTCGCCCTCGGGAACCCGCAAAAAGCACTCGGCATTCTCGCCGACGGCGTTATAATGGGAATGGCTCGTCGGCGGCAGGCAGGACCGGCGATCCGGGAAAGGGGACATCGGCAATGGCCTATTTGGCTATTCCCATCGTCGTCATCGCCATCATCGTCAGCATGGCCAGGATCATCAACCAGTTCCAGGAGGGCGTGATCTTCCGCTTCGGACGGGTCGCCAAGAGTCTGAAGCCGGGGCTCAACTTCATCGTCCCGTTCGGCATCGACCGGCTGGTCGCGGTGGACATGCGGACCTTCACCATCGACGTGCCGCGCCAGGAGATCATCACCAAGGACAATGTCCCGGTGATGGTCGATGCGGTCATTTACTTCAACGTCTTTGATCCAGTCCTGTCTGTTACCAAGGTGGCCAACCATGTCCAGAGCACGACCCTCCTCGGCCAGACGACCCTCCGGGCCGTCCTCGGCCAGCACGAGCTGGACGACATGCTGACCAAGCGGGCCGATCTGAACAACATCCTCCAGGACCAGCTCGACAAGGCCACCGATCAGTGGGGCATCAAGGTGTCGATGGTCGAGGTCAAGAGCGTGGAGCTGCCGGACACGATGAAGCGGGCCATGGCCAAGCAGGCCGAGGCCGAGCGGGAACGGCGGGCCAAGGTCATCGCCGCCGAGGGCGAGTTGCAGGCCTCGCAAAAGCTGACCGAGGCGGCCAGCGTCCTGGCCACCGTGCCGGTGGCCGTCGAGCTGCGGCGGCTACAGGTTCTGACCGAGATCGCCACCGAGAAGAACAGCACCATCGTCTTTCCCGTGCCGATGGAGTTGGTCAGGTTGTGGGACTCGATGACTAAGAAGTAGGCTTCTTGCCGCCGGTCCAAAGCTGGCCATGAAGATGGGCAGGTCCCGGAAGATCAATCCGGGCCTGCCTTTTTTGTGGGCACGAGGCCTGCTTCGACCCTTCGTCCTGTCCACCCGTCGGCCTCGGCGGGGGATGCTATAGGAGCCCACTGAGGGCTCAAGGGAGGCCTCGAGGAGATAGAAGCGCGTAGCGGTGCTCGGCGCCACGGCTGGTTCAGGATGGGCGCCATGGCGCTGGTCCTGGCCATCCTGGCCATGGCGGCCGGCGGCCCGGCTGCCATCAGGAGCCCGATCAAGGGCGGGCCGCTTCTGCAACCGGTCGGCCAGGCGGAGCCGACCAAGAGCGACCTCGTCGATGTGACGGCCCTGATTCCCGGGGTGGTCATCGAGATGCCCTATGCCACTCCGGACAACTTCATGGGCAAAGCGGTATACCCAAGGCAAATTGCCCTTCTCCGCCGCGGCACAGCGGAAAAGCTGGCTCAGGCCCAACGAATCCTGCAGGGCAAGGATTGCGGTCTGAAAGTCTGGGATGCCTATCGGCCTCTTTCGGTGCAGTGGACGATGTGGCGGACACTCCCTGACCCCGCCTACGTGGCCGACCCCAGGGCCGGCTCGCGGCACAACCGGGGAGCGGCGGTCGATTGCACCCTGGTCGACGGCCGGGGCCGCGAGTGCGGATGCCGACCCCGTTTGACACGTTCGGGTCGCGGGCCGACCGAGGCTCGCCGATGGACCCCGAAGCCCGTCGCAACCTCGATATCCTCGAGGGGGCGATGCGGAAAGCCGGTTTCCTCCCCTACGCCAAAGAGTGGTGGCATTACGACGACTCTGAGTGGTCCGAGTACGAAGTCCTCGATGTCCCCTTTCCTGAGCCGCCGCCGGTCGCTCCGTCGCGCGAAGGGTTTCCGACCTCGGTCGCGAAGTCTCACAGCGTCCCATGAGCGATGATGGGGGTGCACAACATGGGAGACGCAGCGAACGGGGTCGAGGTCGCCGTCGTCCAAGCGGCCCCGGTGATCATGGACCGCAAGGCGACCACCGAGAAGGCCGTGGACTTGATCGCCCGGGCCGCCGCGAGCGGGGCCAGGGTGATCGTCTTTCCGGAGGCCTTCATTCCGGCCTACCCACGCGGTTTGACCTTCGGGGCGACCGTCGGCAACCGCACCGAAGGAGGCCGCGCCGACTGGCTACGCTACTGGCAGAATGCGGTGCCGGTGCCCGGGGAGACCACTGAGACCATCGGTGAGGCGGCTCGCCAGGCTGAGGCCTACGTGGCCATGGGGGTGATCGAGCGGGCGGCGGGGGAGGGCGGACCGGCGGCCCCGGGCGGCACCCTCTATTGCACCATCCTCTACTTCGGGCCGGACGGCCGCCTCCTCGGCAAGCACCGCAAGCTCAAGCCGACCGCCTCCGAGCGGCTCATCTGGGGCGAGGGCGACGGCAGCACCCTGACCGCCGTCGACACCCCTTACGGCCGGATGGGCGGCCTCATCTGCTGGGAGAACTACATGCCCCTGGCCCGGATGGCCATGTACGCCAAGGGGATCGGGCTGTACCTCGCGCCGACGGCCGACGCCAGGGAGACCTGGCAGGCGACCATCCGTCACATCGCCCTCGAGGGTCGCTGCTTCGTCCTGGGCTGTAACCAGTTCGTGACCAAATCCATGTACCCCAACGACCTGGCCGGCCAGGCCGATCTGGCGGCCTGCCCCGAGGTCATGTGCCGGGGTGGGAGCGCCATCGTCGACCCCCAGGGGCGCTATGTTGCCGGTCCGGTCTATGACCGTGAGGAGATCATCCGAGCCCGCCTGGATCTGGACGTCATCGCCGCCAGCCGCTTCGACTTCGACGTCGTCGGTCACTACGCCCGGCCGGACGTCTTCACCCTGACCGTCGATGAACGGCCGAAGCGGAGCGTGGAGTGGGGGAGAGAGCCGGGCCGGTAGGCGTCGGCCCGGAAAACGCGGAGCCCCGGAGCGACTCCCTGGCCTTCCTGTGCAGCCATGACTGGCCGGGAAACGTCCGCGAGATGCAGAATTTCGTCGGGCGGCCAAGGCCCTCGGGGTCAATCAGTCGACCGTGGTCAGGAAACTCAAGGGGCCGAAGACGGGATAGGCCGAAGACGGGATAGGCCGAAGACGGGATAGGCCTATTGACTGGCGCCGGGGGCCCATGGTAGACTTTAGGTGGTCCGCGGGACCATCGCAATCAATCCGCCGTCAAGGGAGGTGACCCAAGTGGGCCGTCTGAACGGACGCATCGAACTCGCCATCGGCATCATCATCCGCAAAGGCCTTGGCACCGGTACCGGGGTGTCGCTTCAGGATAGCCATGTTCGTTTCATCGGTTCGCGTGAACCCGGGTCGCTTCCATTGCGCGTCATCAGCCGGCCTTGAGGCCGCAAGACGCCATCGGAGAACGAACCCCACGGGTCGCGGGACTCGTGGGGTTCTTGTTTTGTACGGAGCGCGTCGTCGTTAGGCGAGGAGAAGGGGGAGAGAGACCTTGGATGGCTGGGCCATCGAGACGGAAGACCTGCGGAGGACATTCCGCGACTCAAGTCGAGACAAGAAACGCAAGGCCAATGGGGGGAATGGCGAGGCGAAGCGGGGGACCGGGGAGTTCGTCGCCCTGGACGGGGTGACCCTGCAGGTGCCTCCGGGAGAGACCTTCGGCCTCCTCGGCCCCAATGGGGCCGGCAAGACGACCCTCATCAAGATCCTGGCCACCCTGATGTATCCCACCTGCGGGCAGGCCTGGGTCTGCGGGTACGACGTCAGGAAGCGGCCCGGCGAGGTCAAGAAGGTGATCAACATGGTCTCCGGTGGGGAACACTCGGGCTTCGGGGTCCTCACCGTGCGCGAGACACTATGGATGTTCTCCCAGTTCTACGGACTGGATTCCCGTGAGGCCCTGCGCCGGATCGACTGGCTGATGGACGTCGTCGGACTCGCGGACGAGGCCGGGACCAGGATGAGCAAGCTGTCGACGGGCATGCGCCAGAAGATGAACTTCATCCGCGGGTTCATCAGTGACCCGCAGGTCCTCTTCCTCGACGAGCCCACGCTGGGACTTGACGTAGGTGTCTCCCGAACCATCCGGCGGTTCGTCAAGGACTGGGTCAGGGAGCGCGAAGGGCGAACGGTCCTTCTGACCACCCACTACATGGCCGAGGCCGACGAGATGTGCGACCGCGTGGCCATCATCGACCACGGCCGCGTGCTGGCCTGCGATTCACCCGCCAACCTCAAGCGGACTCTCGGTCAGGATGCCCTGATCGAGTTGGAGCTGGGGACGGGGGAGGAGGGCGTCCGGGCCGAGGCTCTGACCGCCCTGCCCGGCGTGCGCCGGGCCGCCCTCAAGGCCGATTCGGCCCAGGGCAAGGCCGAGGTGACCGTGATCATCGAGGACGACGGGGCCATCCAGACCGTCCTCGGACACGTCGCCACCCTTGGGGCCAAGGTCCTGTCGTTTCGGAAGAAGGAAGTCACCCTCGAAGACGTCTTCTTGTCGATGGTGGGGAGGAAACTCGATGAATCTAACGGCAACGGGAACGGAAACGAAAACGGGCAGGCCTGATCGGGCCAAGTCGGCGGCCACGTTTCGCGAGGGGCTGAGGAACAACTACAAGGCCGCCTGGGGACGGGCCTACGTCCGAGTGATCGGAGTCAACCGGGAGCTGTCCTGGGTGCTGCTGGACATTTTCCTGCCCCTCTTCAGCATCGCCGCCTACGTGTATCTCTACCGATCGATGGGGGCGCCCCGGGCCTATGACGGGTTTGTCATCCTCGGCGCCCTGATGACGGCGTACTGGCTCAACGTCCTCTGGTCGATGGCCGCCCAGTTCTACTGGGAGCGCGAGATCGGACACCTCGAGCTGTACATGCTGGCGCCGATCTCACCCATGGCCATCCTCTTCGGGATGTCCTTCGGCGGCATCTTCCAGACCACGGTCCGGGCGGCGGTGACAGTGACCATGGGTAGCCTCATCTTCGGGGTCCGCTTCCAGGTGGCCGACTGGGCCGGGGTCGTCGGGGTCTTCCTGCTCACCCTGGTCAGCCTCTATGGGCTCGGGATGGCCGCCGCGTCGCTGTACCTGGTATACGGGCGCAACGCCTGGAACCTCTCGAACCTCTTTCAGGAGCCGGTCTACCTGTTGTCCGGGGTCAACTTTCCGGTCAAGGCCCTCGGCTTTTGGGTAGCCGCGGCTTCTTGCCTGATCCCGCTGACCCTGGGCATGGACGCCCTCCGGCAATTATCCTTCGGTGACCCGTCCATCGGCTTCCTGCCGGTCAGGTGGGAGGTGCTCGGGCTGACGGTCATCGGCCTGCTGACCCTGGTCGGCGCCTGGGCGGCCCTGAAGTGGCTGGAGGACTTGGCCAAACGGCAGGGGAGGTTGACCCTGAAATGGCAGTAGAGCGAGGGGAGGCGGCGGGCAGGCCCGACCGTCAGTCAGGCCGGCCGGCGGGCAAGCCAATGGGCCGCTATGTCCGCTCGGCCCGGGACGCTTGGCGGGCCTTCGCCCCGGCCACCTGGCTGGGTTGGCAGATCGATTCGAACTGGACCGACCTCTTCACCTTCAGCATTTACACCCTGATCAAGCCGATGGCCGGGGCGCTCATCGTCGTCGTCATGTATCTCGTGGGCACCAGGACGAGTACCCGGACCGACTTCTTCGCCCAGATGTACACGGGCAACGCCTTTTACACCTACCTGGGGGCGATCATCTACGGGATGTCCTGGGTCATCCATGAGGATCGCGAGCACTACGAGATGATCAAGTACGTCTACATCGGGACCGTCCACCTGTACTGGTACCTGCTGGGACGGGCGGTGGCCAAGTTCCTGGTGGCCACGCTGTCGGTGGTGATCCTGCTGGCTGCGGGCAAGCTCTTCCTCGGCCTCCAGCTCACGCCGGCGACGGTGGACTGGGCCTACTTCCTGGGCGCCTTCCTCCTGGGCATCGCCGCCGCGACCGGACTCGGGCTGGCCTTGGCCGGAGCGATGATGATCACGGCCAGGCAGGCCGAGATGGCCTCGGAAGTTGTCTCCGGCGCGTTCTACCTGGTTTGCGGGTTCCTGTTCCCCATCGACGTCCTGCCCCGATGGGGTCAGGCGATCGCCCGGTGGATCCCTTTCACCTATTGGAACGAAGCGATCAAGCGCGGCCTGTTCGGGCACGGTTCGAACAAGGCCCTGGCGGCCATGTCGAACGGCGATGTCATGACCTGGCTTCTCGTCAGCACGGCCGTCTGCGCCGTCCTTTCTTTCCTGGCCTTCTTCGGCGCCGAGAGCCTGGCCAAGCGGCGGGGGCTGCTGGACCAACTCACGTCTTACTGAGAGGCGGAGCCGCGGCCGCCAAAGCGTCCGCGGCGGGGCACCGATTCGCCGCCGACGTCACCGCTGGAGCCCGGAGCCTGGGGGTCGCCCCCAGGCTCCTTCGTCGTCTTAGGCCGGAACGTGACGGCCTTTCTCCGATTCCAGAGGTCGGCTGCTTTGTCAGGCCGGCGACATTGTTCCCTTCAACTTCCACCGGCCGCCGACCAAGGCGGTCCGTTCAAAGAGACTTCGTCCATCCAGCGATTACCAGAACCGCCCGGCCTCAAGACCGCATCGGCCAAGCTCCGACCAAGCTATCCGGGGCTGTTTGCCGGCCGCTAACTGGAAAGGGCGCCCAGACGGCGACCGTATATGCCTTTTGGGCCGAACATATAATAAAGCAACGGAAGGGAGCGCGATCGACCAGTGGAAGTGCTTGCCATCGGAACTTCTGAAGACATCCTACCCATCCGCAACCGCCTTTCGTCGGAATTCCGCTTTCTCGAGGAAGAGGGCTTGAGCGTCTCCATCCACGAGTCGGAGCGCGGCAACCTTCATCTCCTGGGCTGTCGCCTGGATGCCCACCGGAGACTCGGCCAGACCGAAGCGGTGGAATCGTTCCAGCACTATGTGGCCAATGCCCTGTCCGACGTGATCATCAATGACTGGGAGCGGAACCTCCTTCGCAAGATGATCAAGACCGGTTACTACTACTTCAGCGAGCAGGAACAGGACGCCGTCTACGATTACGCCAAACGCGGTCTGTCCGGCCGCCACGGGGGCAAGGAGGACGAGGTCCTCTACAAGATCAACCGCAAGGGACGGGTCCTCGAGCGGCTCCTCGAATACCTCAAGCAGAACACGGAACTGGTGGTCGAAGGATTCGTCACCTTCCGCCTCCAGGACTACCTATCGGAGTTGGAAGAGGCGGTCGACCAAGCGGTCGATGACTTCCTCCTCGAGCGGGAGTACCGCGAATTCATTCGCCTGCTCAAGTACTTCGTCGACGCCCAGGAGCCCAAGCTGGAGATGGTCCACGTCTTCATCAACCCGGACGGGACCTTCAAGCTCGTCGATTCACAGCAGAACGTGATCAACAACGAATACCTCGAGGAGTTCGTGGTCGAGATGATCGAGACCGAGGTCAACTATGACGATCTGTTGGTCAGCGCCCTGATCACCATCGCTCCGAGGACGCTGACGGTCCACACCCGGAAGATGGAGGAGAACGATGAGACCCTGGAGACTATCCGAAATGTCTTCGGGGAGCGGGCCAAGTTCTGCTACGGATGCCGGATGTGCCAGAACGAGAGTCAGCTCAAACCGGTCCAGTTGAAGGGAAAGACCCACCAACCCTGACGGGATTTGCCAAGCCTGGAGAGGCCCCGACCCTTAGCGCGCCGCCGCTCGCCGTGGCGGCGTGCTTTTTCCGGGGTCGGCCTCTGATGGGCATGCTATATGGGGCGACGATCCCCCGGATGGAGGAACGATTGAATGAAACGAGCTGCGCCGGGACGGGCCGCCACCGCCGGCCCATTACTTGGCCGGGGCCTGGCCTTGCTGGCGTCAGCGTTGCTCGTGTGTTCGATCGCCGGCGGCCCGGCCCTCGCCGCCGGTTTGGGTCGGGGAAGCGGGGGAATGACCGGGGCCGAGGTCGTCGAGATCACCGGCCTGGACGGCGTGATCACCGAGACCCTCCACAGTTCCCGTCACAAAGCGACCGCCGTGGCCTTCCTCGAACCGGGGGCCGACCGCGAGTCCCTGGCCCTGGTTCGCGACGGCCATCCGTTCGTCGTCGCCAAGTCCCGGGTGGATGGCCTCATCGGGTGGTCCCTCGACCAGAACCTGCTGGCCTACATCATCTTCCGGGACAACCGACAGCTGCTCTGCCTCTACAACCCGACGGCCCGGTCCTTGGATTTCGACGACCTCCCGGGGGAGGCCGGCGGCAAGGTGCGGGGTGGCGGTTGGACGGCCACCGGCGAGGTCGTCCTCTACAGTGGGGACGGGCTGTTCACCCGGGCCGGCACGGGGGATTGGTCCTTCAGTGCCTTTCCTCAAGGCTTCCGCCTCCTGCCCGGCCCACGGTTCACGACGGCCATCATCGGCGGGTGCGGAACCGAGATCCTCGGGATCGATCACGACTGCCTGGCCGTCTGGGACATCGTCACCGGAGCCGTCCGGCGCGGCCCGAGCGCCCGAGGGGTCCAGGACGCCGGGTTGACCATGCGCGGCAACCACGTCTGGGTGACCAAGGTCGGCCGGGTCACCTCGTTGCTGGTGTACGACATCCATTGGCGCCACCTCGGCCGGCGCGACGGGCTGGCCGCGCCCGGAGTCGCCTCGTCGAGGCACGGTTGGGACCTCTTCTACCTGACCGACGTCCGTGGACGAGTCGGCGTCGGCCGGTGGGACCTGGGGCATAACCGTCGGTATGACCTGGGCCTCCTGCCCGCCGGCGCCAAGCCGCTGGGCCTGGCCATCTCCGACGATGACCGCCGGCTACTGGTGCGGGTTCAGGAGAAGGGGACGATGATCGAGGTCCCGCTGAAGATCGAATGACGCCCCTTCAGCCGGCCGAACTCCTGGCCCTCCCTATCCTCGGGGCCCTTCTGGGCGGCTTCGCCGCCTTCATTGCCGTCAAGTCCCTCTTCTGGCCGGCCCGCCCCGTGCGTCTCCCCATCCTCGGCTGGAGGATCCAGGGCCTCATCCCGGGGCACCAAGAGGAGGCCGCCAAGGCCCTCGGCCGGCTGGTCGAGGAGCGGGTCCTCTCCAGGCCGGATCTCTACGCCAAGCTGGTCGACCCAGTCCTCCGGGGCGAGCTTGTCGGCTCCCTGGCCGCGGCCCTCGAGACCCGGGTCCGGGCGCTGGTTCCGGGGATCATCCCAGCCTTTGCGGCGACCGCGGTGGCCGCCCTGGTCCGGCGGGTCGCTCAGCGGGAGCTGGGCAGCCTCCTCGGACTCTATCTCGATCGTCTGGCCAGCCGGGTCGAAGGCGGCCTCGGCCTGGGGAAGCTGGTCGAGGACCGGGTCATGGCCCTCAGCCCGAACGACCTCGAGGAGTTGGTCAAGGGCCTTGCCGGTCCGCAACTCCGCTGGGTCCAAGCCCTCGGGGTGTTATTCGGGCTGGTCGTCGGTCTGGGTCAGGCCGTGTTGATCTGGCCGCTGGTCTCGAGGTGACCGTCCGACTCTGGACGGACCCCGGAAAGCTTGACAACTTCGTGCTCTCCAGGGTACAATTTCAGATAATGTTGGTTGTCTCTCAATGTTTTCGGTGATGACGGGGAGAGTACGGTGGCCGATGGCCTTTCAGAGACGGGGGGCCCGGGGCGCAAGGAGCGGCCCGGGGTGTGAGCCCCTCGAGGGCGGGGCGACCTGAAGACCACCCCGGAACCCCCGGCGAGAAGTCCCCCACTTCAGGGTGGGAGCGGCCAAGCCGGGCGCCGGCCGGCGTTACTGGTCGATTGAGTGGGTGGACCCGGCCGGGGCTCAGACGGCCGGACCGCCAATCAGGGTGGAACCGCGGGGAACCGACCCCTCGCCCCTGTTCCGGGGCGAGGGTTTTTTGTATCCTCAGCCCCAGCCCCGGAAGCGTCGGACCAAAGGAGTGATAGGCAATGGAGCAGATCAAGGTCACCCTTCCCGACGGGTCCCAAAGAGAATTCCCGAAAGGGGTCAAACCGGCCGAGATCGCCGCTTCGCTGAGCCAGAAGCTGGCCAAGAGCGCCCTCGCCGCCAAGGTCGACGGCCGGCTGGTCGACCTTTCGCGGCCGCTCAACCGAGACGCCCTGGTCGAGTTGGTCACCTTTGACTCGCCCGAGGGTCAGGCGGTCTACCGGCACACGGCCGCCCACGTCCTCGCCCAAGCGGTCAAGAGGCTCTTTCCCGAGGCCAAACTGACCATCGGGCCGGCCATCGAGGATGGTTTCTACTACGACTTCGACGTCGAGAAGCCGTTTACGCCCGAGGACATCGAGCGGATCGAGGCCGAGATGAAGAAGATCATCCAAGAGAATCTGGCCCTCGAACGTTCCGAAGTCAGCCGCGGGGAAGCCGTCTCCGAGTTCAAGCAGCGCGGCGAGCCCTACAAGATCGAGCTGGCCGAGGAACTGCCCGAGGGCGAGACGATCAGCCTCTACCGGCAAGACGGCTTCCTGGACCTCTGCGCCGGCCCGCACCTGGCTTCGACCGGGCGGATCAAGGCGCTCAAGCTCCTCAGCGCGGCCGGGGCCTATTGGCGCGGGGACGAGCACAACCGGATGCTTCAGCGGATCTACGGCACGGCCTTTGAGTCCCAGAAGGACCTCGATGAGCACCTCCACAAGCTTGAGGAGGCCAAGCGCCGGGACCACCGCCGGTTGGGCAAGGAACTGGACATCTTCTCGATCCATGAGGACGCCGGCCCGGGGCTGATCTTCTGGCACCCCAAGGGCGGTCACATCCGCGAACTGGTCGAGAACTTCTGGCGCGAAGAGCATCGCAAGCGCGGCTACGACATCGTTTATTCGCCCCACATCGCCAAGGTCGACCTCTGGAAGACCAGCGGCCATTGGGGTTGGTACCGCGAGAACATGTACTCACCGATGCCCATCGACGAGGTCGAGTACCTCCTCAAGCCGATGAACTGCCCCTTCCACATCCTGATGTACAAGGCGGCCATGCGGAGCTATCGTGATTTGCCCTTGCGCTGGGCCGAGTTGGGCACGGTCTACCGCTATGAGCGCTCCGGGGTCCTCCATGGGTTGCTCCGGGTGCGCGGCTTCACCCAGGACGACGCCCACATCTTCTGCCGCCCTGACCAACTCGAGGCGGAGATCATGGAGGTCATCGACCTGGCCCGGTTCATGATGAAATCCTTCGGGTACAAGGACTATGACGTCAAGCTTTCGGTCCGCGACCCGAACAACAAAGAGAAGTACGCCGGCTCCGAGGAGGTCTGGCAGGCCGCCGAAGGGGCTTTGGTCGGCGCCCTGACGACCCTCGGCATCCCTTATGACGTCGATGAGGGCGAGGCCAAGTTCTACGGCCCGGCCATCGACATCAAGGTCAAGGACGCTCTTGGCCGCGGGTGGCAGGGTCCGACCATCCAGTGCGACTTCAACCTGCCCGAGCGGTTCGACATGAGCTACGTCGGGGAGGACGGGGCGATGCACCGCCCGGTGATGATCCACCGAACCGTTCTCGGCTCCATGGAACGCTTCGTCGGCGGCCTGATCGAACACTACGCCGGGGCCTTCCCACTCTGGCTGTCGCCGGTCCAGGTGAGGCTCCTCCCGATCACCGACCGTCACCACGAGTACGCGGCACAGGTGGCCGAACGCCTCCGGTCGGCCGGGGTCAGGGCCGAGGTCGACTCCCGCAATGAGAAAGTCAACTACAAGATCCGCCAGGCCCAGGTCGAGAAGGTCCCCTACATGCTGGTGGTGGGGGACAAGGAGGTCGAGTCGGGGACGGTCGCCGTCCGGGACCGCGCGGCCGGCGACCTCGGCCCGATGAAAGTCGAAGACTTCCAGCAGAAGGCGAAGCGAGAGATTGACGCCAAAGCCTGAGCGGGTCTTGGGCCGCAAGGGCCCGAGGGAATCAAGGTCGCCGCGCCGCGGGGGAACCCGCGGCCGCGGCGGCGCCCCGACCGGACCCGGGCGGGGGAGGAGCCGGGGATCCAAGGCCGAGGCCGAACGGGCCAGGATGGCGGCGGCCTTCCAGACGGCGGCCACGGCTTCCTTCAGCGCCCTAATCTGGGCCGGCACGGTTGGCCTGATGAACCGCTACGACTGGCCGAAGAACTTCCTCATCGGCCTGCTCGTCTTGGTCGCCGTGACCTACGCCACCTCGGCCATGGGCCATTTCTGGGGCGGGCGTTCGTACGCCGGCTTGTACGGATTTGGGGTCTACGCCCTCTTCGAGCTGGTCCGGTCGGAGACTTTCTACCTGAGATCAGACCAGCTAGGCTGGTGGTTGTACTTCTTTTTGCCGGTCGTCCTTTTCTACGCTTCCTCCGTCGCCGTCCTGCGACTGAGGGGCCATGGCAAAACCAGTTGATATCTACCGGATTTTGGCTTATAATTGTGGAGCATGGGTAGCGATTCGAGCCGGTTGCCTCCGAACCGTCCCGTGTCGGAATCCCCGAGCGAAAACGAAGGAAAAGGGAGTGTTTCGACTAGTGCCTAAGACCCTGTTCGTGGGCAACCTGCCCTGGTCAGCCACAGACGACGATTTGAGCCAGGTTTTCTCTCAGCATGCCCGGGTGATCTCAGCCCGGATCGTCACCGACCGGGAGACCGGACGGTCGCGTGGGTTCGGTTTCGTCGAGGTCGAGGATGATGGGGCTCAGACCGCCGTCGACGCTCTCAACGGCTACATGCTTGGCGGCCGGCCGATCACCGTCAACGAGGCCCGGCCTCGCGAGGATCGCGGCCCGCGGCGTCGGGACTACTAATCCAGTCCCGACCCAACCGGCCGGGGCCGGCTTAACCGCCGGCCCCTGTGACCGCTTTCACCGGACGGCGGCAGATCAGGTCGACCGACCCGATTTGTCGTAGTCCCATGGAAGCACAGCCTGCCCCCTTGGGGTGCTATCTACCCATTGGGGCAATGGTTGTTACCGGAGCGAAAGTGGTCGCTCAGACGGTATCTTGTCTGGCGGCGAACTTTCGTGCTATACTGGGGTTGTTCGGCAAAAGCGCATAAGCAGTCCGAAAGTAGAAGCTCCCGCTTCTCACCCCCTAGCGTCGGCCCGGCCGGCTGCTCATCGGGTTGGACCACTGTTCCGGCTGTGCCGATGGCACCCCGGGTCAACAGCAGGCAGAAAGAGCGGGTCGTCACCGACCCGCTTTTCGAGTTCCAAGGACGAGCAAGAAACCATCCTGGAGGTGAAGGACATCCCCAAAGACTTAAGGATCAATGACGAAATCCGGGCTCGTGAGGTCCTGATCATCAACGCCAACGGCGACAAGCTTGGCGTGATGCCCCTCCGCGAGGCCATCCGCGTGGCCTTCGACCAAAACCTGGATTTAGTCGAGGTGGCGCCCAACGCTAAGCCGCCTGTCTGCCGCGTCATGGACTACGGCAAGTACAAGTTCGAGATGGCTAAGCGCGACCGCGAGACCAAGAAGAAGCAGAAAACCGCCGGGATGAAAGAGATCCGCATGCGGCCCAACATTGAGGAGCATGATTTTCTGGTCCGCCTGCGCAACATGCAGAAGTTCCTCCGCGAGGGGGATAAGGTGAAGGCGACCATCATGTTCCGCGGCCGGGAGATCGTTCATGCGGACATCGGGCAGGCGCTGCTCCGGCGGATGGTCGAGGACTGCGGCGACATCTGCGCCGTCGAGCGCGACCCGCATCTCGAGGGACGCCACCTAATCATGATCCTCACCCCCAAGCAGGCCCAACAACAGGCCGAATAGCTGGGATTTGCGGGATGCCTCGTCCCCTCGTTCCGGGCCGCCGGGCCCGCCGGGTGCGTTCGTGCCCGGCCGATAGGCCCGCGGTCTGACGTGTGTCCAAGACAGGAGGTCGGGAAATGCCTAAGATGAAGACCCACAAGGGCGCCACGAAGCGGATGAAGCTTACCGCCTCGGGCCGGGTCAAGCGGACCAAGGCCTACAAGAGTCACAAGCTCGAGGTCAAGAGCGCGAAGCGGAAGCGCGGCCTCAGGCAGGACGGCATGGTCAGCTCGGCCGATCGTAAACGGGTGGCTAAGCTCTTGCCCTATCGCTGAGAAGACCCAGGTGATCAAGGTTCCAGGAGGTGTAGTCCATGGCTAGAGTGAAAAGGGGCGTCACCGCTCGCCGGCGCCACAAGAAAATCCTCCGCCTCGCCCGCGGTTTCAGGGGCACTAAGTCGAAGCTCTTCCGGCCCGCCAATGAGGCCGTCATGCACGCCCTGTCGTATGCCCTGGCCCATCGCCGGAAGAAGAAGGGCGATTTCCGGAAGCTCTGGATCGCCCGGATCAACGCCGCCGCCCGGTCCAATGGCATGTCCTACAGCCGGATGATCAACGGACTTAAGAAGGCGGGGGTCCAGGTCAACCGGAAGATGCTGGCCGACATGGCCGTCCGCGACGGCCGCGCCTTCGGGCAACTGGTCGAGCGGGCCAAGCAAGCCCTGGGGGCCTGAGGATAGCGCAAGGGACGAAAAAGTTGTGCCGCCGGCACAACTTTTCTTGTTCAGGGCCCGAGTCCCACGGATCCGTCCCACAGCCTGATTTTCCGCCGGGGGGCAATCGACATGACGACGGTCATCTCCAGTCGTGCCAACCCGCTCATCAGAGAGATCACCAAGCTCAAGTCCAGACACGGCCGGGGCAAGGACGAGCGATTCCTGGTCGAAGGGGTCCGCTTGGTCGAGGAAGCCCTGCGGGCCGGTCTGACCGTGGAGACGGCGGTGGTCTCGGCGGACGTCGGCCCGAAAGGGCGGTTGGCCGATCTGCTGAACGGACTGGAGCGAGCCGGGGCCAGGCTGATCACGGTCTCGGCGAGTATCCTGGGCGAACTGGCCGAGACCGATTCTCCGCAGGGCCTCGTGGTCGTCGTCCGCCGACCGGCCGGCGCCCAGGCCGACGACATCGCGCGCCTGGCTCGACGGCCCGGTCCTGGTGGACCTCCGCTGGTCCTGGTCCTCGATGGCCTGCAGGACCCGGGCAACCTCGGAACCATTCTGCGAACGGCCGAAGCCTGTGCGGTCAGCGGGGTGGTGGCCGGGAAGGGCACGGCCGATCCGTATCAGCCCAAGGCCCTCCGAGCGAGCATGGGTGCGGCCTTCAGAGCGGGACCGGCCATCGGGGCCGACCCTCAGGCGATCGCCGAGGTCTTGCGGCGTGAGGGCCTGACCATCGTCGCCACGGTGGCCGACGACGGCGAGCCCTTGACCCGCCTGAATTTCAGCGTTCCCGCGGCCATCGTGATCGGCGGGGAGGGGGCCGGGGTCTCCGGAGAGTGGTTGGACCTTGTTGACCGGAAAGGGACCATTTCCACGCCCGGCCCGACCGAGTCACTAAATGCAGCTGTAGCTGCGGCTATCTTCCTCTACGAAGCCCTGAGGCAGCGCCGCTTGACATAACCAAACTTGCCAGCCCGGAGACCGTTGTGTTATAATCGGGCCGTGGCCGCATAAGAGCGGAAGGGTAGTGAGGCAATGGTCTTGATGGCCCAGTTGTTCTGGAGAATCTTTGAGACCACCGGCTCTGTCACTGCATATCTGCTCTACAGAAGGTACTCGACGCAATGAAGCGTGGCCCGGCCTAGACCGGGCCCGGACTTTAAGTGGCGGCGTCTGGGCAACCCGCGCCGTCGCCCGAGCATCAAAGGGATCACACCGGCGGAGACGGAGAAGAGTAGGTCGGGGGCCCTCCTCAAGGGAGGGGGCGTCAGTGGACTGCAAGCGCCCCCAGGAACGGTCCGACCGAAGTTCGCTCCCGAGCCTCCGGGCTGAAGGGCACCGCGGCCGTTACTCGCGGCGTTTGGTAGGTCCGGACGAAGCTCCCTCGTTAGCGGGAGGGGATATCTGATGGTATCCACCCAGGTGGTACAGCGGAAGCGTGGGCTTTCGTCCTAGGGACGGGGTCCTTTTTGTTTTTCAAGCACGACGGAGGCGAAGGACATTGCGAGAGCAGCTCAACGGACTCAGGGAAGAAGCCCTGAAAGCGACAACCGAGACGAGGACGGCCGCCGACCTCCAGGAGGTCAGGGTGAGGTACCTCGGCAAGAAGGGCGCGCTGACGGTCATCCTACGCGGCATGGGAGGGCTCTCCCCGGAGGAAAGACCGATCATCGGCCAAGTGGCCAACGCGACTCGTGATGAGATCGAGGCGGCGCTGGCCGACAAGGCCGCCCGCCTCGAGTCCGCCGAACTCGATCGGCGGCTGGCCGGGGAACGCGTCGACGTCACCCTCCCGGGGGCCTGGCTGCCGAGGGGCACCATCCACCCGATGTCCCTGGTCATCGAAGAGATCAAGGAGATCTTCATTAGTATGGGCTTCACTCTGGTCGATGGACCGGAGGTGGAGACCGACTATTACAACTTCGAAGCCCTGAACATCCCCAGGGATCATCCGGCCCGCGACACCCAGGATTCGTTCTTCATCACCCCGGACATCCTCTTGCGCACCCAGACCTCGCCGGTCCAGGTGCGGACGATGGAGAAGATGGCGCCACGGCTGCCGGTGCGGATCATCACCATCGGTAAGGTCTACCGACGCGACGAGGTGGATCCGACCCACGGGTCGGTCTTCACTCAGCTGGAAGGGTTGGTCGTCGACCACGAGATCACCATGGCCGACCTGAAGGGCACGCTGACCATGATGGCCCGAAGGCTTTATGGCGAATCGGTTCGGATCAGGTTGCGCCCGAGCTACTTCCCGTTCACGGAGCCGAGTTGCGAGACCGACGCCTCCTGTCCCGTCTGCGACGGCGAGGGCTGCCGGGTCTGCAAGGGGAGCGGTTGGATCGAGCTGGGCGGCTCGGGGATGGTCCACCCGCACGTGCTGGCGGCCGGCGGCTACGATTCGGAAGCCGTCTCCGGCTTCGCCTTCGGGTTCGGGGTCGAGCGGATGACCATGCGCAAGTACGGCCTTGACGACCTGCGTCTGCTCTATACCGACGACGTACGCTTCCTGCGTCAGTTCTAAGGGGAGGGCCACCGATGATCGTTTCCTATCAATGGCTGAAGGAACTCGTCCCCATCGGCGACATCGAACCCCAGGAGATGGCCCGCCGGTTGACCATGGCCGGCGTGACGGTGGACGCGGTGAACCCGGTCAACCAGGGCGTCCACGGGGTCGTCGTCGGCGAGATAAAGTCCCTTTCCCCGCATCCGAAGGCCGATCGGCTCCAGGTGGCCACGGTCGATACGGCCGCGGCCAACGGCCGCCCGCTGACCATCGTCACCGGGGCTTTCAACCTCAAGGTCGGTGACCGCGTTCCGGCGGCCGTGCCCGGCTCGCGCCTGCCGGGCGGGAGGGAGATCAGCCGGGTCGACTATCGCGGCGTGCCCTCGGAGGGCATGCTCTGCGCCTGGACCGAGTTGATCAAGGGGGAGGGGCACGAGGAGGGCGAGGGCATCCTGATCCTTCAGGGGGATACCCCGCTCGGCCTCGACGTCGTGCCTCTCCTCGGTCTTGACGACTGCCTCCTCGAGCTCGACCTGACCGTCAACTACGCCTCACACTGTCAGAGCATGCTCGGCGTGGCCCGGGAAGCGGCGGCCATCCTCGAGCGACCGCTCCAACCGCCCCGAGTCTTCCTTTACGAGACCGGTCCGAAGCGGGCTTTCGATCTGCTCAAGGTGGAGGTTCAGGACCCTGAACTCTGCCCGGCCTACGCGGCCAGGGTGATCACCGACATCAAGCTCGGGTCGTCTCCCGAATGGCTGCAGCGGCGGCTCGAACGGGCCGGCATCCGGCCGATCAACAACATCGTCGACGTCACCAACTACGTCATGGTCGAGTACGGGCAGCCCCTCCACGCCTTCGACTACGACACCGTGGCCGACCACAAGATCATCGTCCGCACCGGGCGTCCCGGCGACAAGCTGGTCACTCTCGATGGCGTCGAGCGCGAGCTGAGCCCGGAGATGCTCCTTATCACCGACCCCGAGAAGGTCCTCGGCCTGGCCGGCGTGATGGGCGGCCTGAACTCCGAGGTCACCGAGAAGACCCGGGCCATCGTCCTTGAGTCGGCCCACTTCAGCGGGCGCAACATCCGCCGCACGTCGCGGTCTCTTGGCCTGCGGTCTGAGGCCTCGGCGCGGTTCGAGAAGGGACTCGACCCCAACGGCAACGTGCCGGCCGCCGACCGGGCGGCCCAGTTGATCGAGGAGCTCAAGGCCGGGTTGGTCGCCCCGGGGATGGTCGAGACGCGGGCCAAGCCGGCTTTGCCGACGACCATCCGGATGCGTCAGGAACGGGTAAACGCCCTCCTCGGGACCAAGCTGTCGGCCGTCGACATGGCCCGCTATCTACGACGGCTAGGCTTTGAGGCCAACGGCGTGGCCGAGGGCCGCAAGCACATGACGGTCACCGTGCCCACCCGGCGGCCGGACATCGCCGAGGAGATCGACCTTGTCGAGGAAGTCGCCAGACTCCACGGTTACGACGAGATTGCGACGACCCTCCCGCGGGGGGCGATGAACAGCGGCGGGCAGAGCCGGATCGAGGAACGGCGCGGACGGGTCAGGCAGATCCTGGCCGCCCTCGGACTACACGAGATCCTCACCGATTCGCGCCAGGCCGCGACCGAGCATGCCAAGTCGCGCTGGCCGACCGCGCCGACCCTTGAAGGGACAGAGGCGGCGACGATTGCCGGCGGCATCCCCATCGCCAACCCGATGACCGAGGAGGAGAGCGTCCTCCGGCAGTCACTGGTTCCCAAGATGCTCGAGGTGATGGCCTACAACGTCAACCGGCGCCAGACCGACCTCGGTTTCTTCGAGATCGGCCGGGTCTACTGGGCCCACCAGTGGCCGCTGACCGCGCTCCCTGAGGAGCCGCTGATGCTCTGCATCGGGGCCGTCGGGGAATACGCCCCAAAGACCTGGGACCGCCCGGCGGCCCAGGCCGACTTCTTCTACCTGAAAGGGGTCCTCGAGAACTTGGCCGCCGGGCTGGGGCTGCGCCCGCCGCGGCTGGCTCCGTCGAACCTGGCCGCCCTGCACCCCGCCAGGCAGGCGGCGGTCGTTGCGGAGGAAGGCGGGGAAGGTGGGGCGGGGGCCGGTCGGCCCCTCGGCTGGTTCGGGGAACTCCACCCGGAGGTGGCCAAGGCCCATGACCTGCCCGGCCGCCCGCTCGTCCTCGAACTGGCCTTCGAGCGGCTGATCGACCTCCCAAGGCCCATCACCTATCAGGCCCTGCCGCCGTTCCCTCAGGTCGAGCGAGATCTGGCCCTGATCGTCGCGGACGACGTCCCGGCCGGCCGGATCGACGAGGTCATCCGGGAAGCCGGTGGTGAGCTGCTGCGGGCGGTGCGCCTGTTCGACCGTTACGCCGGCGCCCCGGTCCCTGAAGGCCACGTCAGCCTGGCCTATTCCCTGATCTACCAGGCGATGGACCGGACATTGACCGAGGCCGAGGTGAATGCGGCGCATCAAGCCATCATCAGGCGCCTGGCCGATGAACTCGGGGCCAGCCTGAGGGGCTGATAACCGGCGATACTGGGCCGGCACCGGGGAATCCGCCGGCCCTCGCTCGCCGGCCCTCGCTCGCCTTGACAGTCAGGCGCGATGCAGGATAGAATACCAGCGGATGACCATCCTGCCTCGGCCACCGGCCAAAGGCAGGGGAACGAGAGAGGAAGAGCGAAGATGGCGCCCAGTCCGTGCCTGATGCAGAAGGGGTTTCGCGGCTAGAGGGGGCAGTCTGCCCATTCGGCCGCCAGACCAACCGCATCGGACGGGAG
>DASXUT010000198.1 GCA_036504675.1 Bacillota bacterium
GAGGTCCCAGCCGCCGCCGAGGGGACCGTCGCCCACGTCGGGTGGGACCCGGGCGGGTTCGGCCGGTACCTCCTCCTCGCCCACGGCCCCGACGTCTACACCATCTACGCCCACCTGTCGATGGTCCAGCCGGGGACCGCCTTCGCCCTGGGGGCCGTCGTCGGCCGGGTGGGGAAGACCGGCCACGTCACCGGGCCTCACCTGCACTTCGGGATCTACGTCACAGACCCCGCGACCCTGCTCCTCGTGGAGAAGGGCGGCGTCCGGAAGTTCAACAAGGATGCCGCCGTTGACCCGCTCCAAATGCTCGGAAGGGAGACGAGAGCGTGACCTTTGCCCTGTCGTCCGTGGTGTTCGTGATGCTCGGGCTCACCCTGCTCCTGATCCTGGTCAACCTCTTCGTTCGGGTCCTGGTGATCCTGAAGGTGGCCGGGTTCGCGGGAATCGACCCGAAGAAGTTGCCCGACTGGATCAGGACGGACCTCGTGATGTTCTGCGGCCTTGTCCTCGTCGGGCTGGTTTCCGGGGTTAAGGTGGATTGGGAGGCCCTCGGAGGCTTCCTCGCCGGCGTACCCCCGCAAACCTTGGAGACGATCCGGAACCTACTTACAGGTACCGCCTTTGGAGCCGCATGGGTGACAGTAACAGGGCCGCTGGCCGTACAGATCGGGTTGAAACTCGCGCAGTTGTTCACGACCCAGCCTACGCCGACACCAGCGCAAGTTGTGCAGACCTCGCCGCCTCAGGGCCCGTAACCTCCCCGGGCCCTCTCACCTCCCGCAAGGGGACCGGCCGATAGCTGGTCCCCTTCGCATCTTTCGCTGTCCCATCCGGAAGCCGAGGGCGACTAGGAGGAAATCTCGAATCGGGGAAGAATTTCCCAAGCCGGGGTCCCTGATGCTTTTGGGGGGAGGGGTATCCAGGTGAGTGGCTCATCCGACATCACCAATTCCAAGCCCTGGCACGATCGGATGTACCTCCCGGTGTATTCGGTTGTTGACGCGGCCCGTTATGCTCAGACCCACCGCTCTACCGTATGGCGCTGGTACCACTCAAGACGGGCCGAGAACGTTCTCAGAGGGAAGGCCGATGGTGAGCGGCTGTCCTATCTTCAACTCATCGAAGTGGCCTTGGTCTCCCAGTTCCGTAGGTGCGGCATATCCCTCAGACGAATTCGGGAAGCGCATGGGTATCTATCGGACCTAATTGGGACGGAATACCCCTTCGCTCAGACGCGGCTAAAGACCGACCGTGTTCACCTGTTTCTCGAGCTGCCCGAAGAGCATCCCAGGGCCGATGTCGGCAAGTTCATTGTCACGGATGACCACGGTCAACTGGCGTGGGCTAACATGTACGATGCGCTTGACTATGAGGACTTCCTAGCTGTCAGATGGTTTGTGCGAGGCAGGGAAGTCCCCATCTCCATCGATCCGCGGGTGGCTTTCGGCAGTCCTACCGTTAACGGAGTACCGACCTGGGCCCTCAAGGAGAGCTTCAATGCAGGGGAGTCCTTGGAGGAAATCCAGGCGAACTATGAGATCCCGATGAAGGACCTTCGGTTCGCACTCCAGTTTGAGAAGGTCCCGGTCGCCGCTTAGATGACCTACCTCTTTGACTGCAGCTTGAGCCCGCGGGTCCCGCGGGAACTGCGGGCGGCAGGCATCGATGCTAAGATAAACAAGGATCTCTTCCTGGAGGGCTTGGCTGATGACCTCTGGCTTCCAGTAGCTGGCAAGGAGGGCTGGATCGTGGTCGGAAGAGACCGCTCCTACCACAGGAATCCGAGCGAACTCGCTGCCCTCAGGCAGTACAAGATCGGGTGCATTTACCTTGGAGGCGCGAGGGCTCGTCAGGACGTCTTGGCCGCCCTATTCATCGCTCATCAAGGGAGGATCGAGGACCTAATCCAGACCACGGAGAAGCCGTTCATCTACAGGCTTCCGCTCAACGGCCGCATCACGAGGGTTCCGGTGGGCGAAGAAGAGAGAGCCCTTTTTGGGGCCAAGATCATAGCCATCCCTTGAGTGCGCCGGAGTCAGGTAGATCGAAGGGAAGCCGAGGATCATCACGGGGACCGGCTTCGGCCGGTCCCTTTTGCGTGGGCGGGGTAGGACAACTCGCCAGGACGCCCCGGCTCTCGGCGGAACTGGGGCGGTTTTGCGCCCTAGGGGCTCGAGGGTAGGTCTTTCCCCAAAACGGGGGTCCGCTCGTCCTGGGGCATCCTGGGGCCTCAGGATGGCATCGAGGGCGTCGGGTTCGGCGAAGGGTACCTCGCTAGCGCCCCGTGGCTCGGGTTAAGGCAAGCTGAGTTGCTAATCAAGTTGCTAATCATTTACCCGATACAGGCCGTTACTGGGCGACATAAGCAGGTGAGCCAAAACCGAAAGGACCAGCGTAGCGCGACTAGTGGGGTCTGCCTTGTACCCTCGCAACCCCGCCTCCCGTGAATGGGGTTCAGGAGGCCGTGAGTTCGAATCTCACCACTCCGACGGGAAAAAGCCAGGTACGACGCGGGTTTGCGGCGGCCTGGCTTTTTTGTTGTCTCTATGGACAAAATCGGTCCGGAAGTGGCAGCGAAAGTCGCGGCTCGACAGTCTAATGGTCAGAGGTGCACCGATGACTGGATCAGCAGCAAACGCCGAAGGATGGCCGATCGATCCTCGGGAAGCGGTGGAGCGGCTGATGGCCGAATATGGCTCGGTCGTCTTGAAGACGGCGGTTTTCGCGACCGGCGACCGCAAGTTGGCCGAGGACGTGAGCCAGGAGGTGTTCGTCCGGGCCTTCAAGTCATGGCCGAACTTCCGCCGTGAGAGCTCGGCCAAGACCTGGCTGACCAGGATCACCCTTAATGTCGGCCGAGATTTGTCCGCCTCCCGGGTCCGTGAGCGGCCGACCGACCCGGCGCTGTTGGCGACGGCCCAGGCGAGGGGCCCCGATCAAGTGGCTGGACGACTTGATCACATGGGCGTCTTGCCACACTTGATGGCCCTTCCGGCGGCCTATCGCCAGGCCCTTTTTCTTCACTACTATTTGGATCTGGACACCAAAGAGATCGCTCGGGCGACCCGGGTGGCCGAAGGAACGGCTCGGGCCCGGTTGCACCGGGGCCGCCGGCGACTGAGGGAGTCCTTGCTCAAGGGAGGGTGGAACGGTGAGGCGACGCGGTGATCGTGGCGAAGTCGCCCTCGAAGACTTCGACGCCGAAGTCCGGCGGCAATTGAAGGATGAAGCCGATGGTTCCCTATTTGACGATGTCTTGTTCAGTCAGGTGATGGCGGCGGCGGTCCGCAGCCGTCTGGTTGCCCCTGACCGCCATCTGGAGCGGCTGGGCCGCGGGCGGCCTCGGTCCCCGGCCGGGCCGTTGCGCCGGTGCCTGGTTGTCGCCGTCGTCGGCGCCATACTGGCCACCGGCTCCGCGGTGGCCTGGCCGCGGGTGGCCGGCGAGGTGGGACTGGGCGACTACCCGCCCGGGGTGACCCTGGTCGCCGAGGGCAAGGAGCCGCAGCCCGGGGAGCCAAGGCCGGGAAGACCCGCGCCGATGCCGTTCCCGCACGACCTGCGGATCGCGGCGGACCCCTACCCGGTCGCCACCGGACAGGCGCTGACCATCGAGTCCGATGCCGGTTGGCCCGGCCAGCGGGTCTGGGTCTACGCCGCCCCGGGGCGGGACCAGGGTGTCCTGTTCTACCAGAAGCAGCTGCCGCGCGACGTGATCCTGCTCGGACGGGCGGGGATCGACGCCGACGGGCGCTGGTCGCTCGATTGGGTCGTCCCGGATAGACTGGAGCGCGGGGAAGAAAGTCTTCTCATCGGGGGCGCCGAGTCGCTGGTCTACGTGGTGGGGGTGACCGACTCGGGCTACCTGGCGGCCACCGGTCTACCGGTCGGGCCGGCCCGGACCCTGAGCGTATCGCCGGACCCGGTCGCCGTCGGGCGGGAGATGGTCCTCGAGGGAGCGGGTTACCCAGCCGGCCTCAAGCTGCGAATCGACCTCCTCCACGACCGGCCGGAGGGCGGGACCGACCTGCAGGTGATCATCGGCTGGGTGGTGACCGACCAGGACGGACGGTTCACCTTCCGGTACACCCTGCCCGACCGGTTGAACTGGCCGTATGCCGACAATAAGGGAACGATGGCCGATCACTGGCTGGACGTCGGCCAGGGCGGACGATACTACCTCCAGGTCCTCGAGAATCACCCCGGCCTCGGGCCGGGGCCGCACCTGTTCAAGCGGGTGAACGTGACCGTCGGGTCATAGAGGGCCCTTTGGATTCGCCGAGCACCTCGGTGGACGACCTCTTGGAGCCCGGAAACGAGCCAGGGCGCGGCTTCTTGCGCGGCCTGGCTCGCCGCATTCATCCGGATCGCGGCTGGCTGCCGAGGCCCCTGTCGGACACTGGCAGGAGAGCCAAGATGATGCCGTCAGACGTCTGGCAGGTCATCATCACCGGCCGTCGAATCGTCTCATTCAGGCTTTATTCGGCACCTCGTCGACCCGTCGCCACGCAGCCACACCATCAGATCAGGCCGGAGAGGGAGCAATTGATTTTGGAACAGGTGGATCTTCTCATCGAGCACGGGTACGTGATCACCCTCGACGCCGAAGGTCGGCGGATCCCCGACGGGACCATCGCCATTCGGAATGGCCTCATCGATTCGCCCGGTGGCCCCGCGGCTCGACGAGGAAGCGGCCTACCTGGCCGCCCCCGTGGCCTGTGTCGAAAGCGTCCGGTCGGGGACGACGACCGTCCTCGATTACAACTATGCCCACCCGCGGCCCGGCCTGACCGACGTGATCATCGAAGCCTTCTCCGACGTGGGCGTCCGGGGGGTCGTGGCCCGCAGTTTCTCGGACCGCGTCTTCGGCGAGGGCAGATGGCCACCAGGGGCGGGGCCCGGGCCCTGGGGGCGGAAGACCGGATCGGTTCTCTGGAGACCGGCCGGGCGGCCGATCTCTTCATCTTCGACCCTTGGCGGGCAAAGTCCAGCCCCGTCCACGACCCGGTGGCCGCGCTGGTCTACGCATCGGGTGAAGACAACGTCGGCACGACCGTGGTCAATGGAAGGGTGGTCCTGGACCGCGGGGCGGTCGTCGGCGTGGATGAGGCCGACATCTTGAAGCGGGCCCAGCGGATGGCGGCCGATCTGGTTCGCCGCTCGCTGTCCGGCCCGGCGGTGGGGTGACCAAGGAGCCATGACCATGAACGGGAAAGCCGCGCGCTATTCGACCATCCGCCGCCCCGACGACCTGGCCGAGCTGTTCGCCGAAGGGAGGGTGGGCGGCGATCACTTCCTGATCAAACCGAACTGGTTCGATCCCCGGCCCGGGAGCTACACCGACGCCCGCGTCCTCGACCTCGTGCTGTCGATCCTGCCGGGTGAAAAGACGGTCATCGAAGGGCACTCCCACGCCAGGAATGACCGGTCGATGAAGATCACTCCCGAAAACGAAGTCCCCCAGCGGGACTGGATCCGCCTCCAGGATCGGCAGTACCTGGCCCGCCTGGGGCTGGACCAGGTGATGGCCAGACACGGGGTCGAGTACGTGAACATCAGCGAAGAGGTCTGGGCCGGTAGGACGGCGCCGGCCGACGCGGTCCGCGCTCTGGTAGAGGGACGATACGGGCCCGTGGCCCACCGCGAGTTCTATGGCTTCGTCCCGCAGCGGCTCTTCGACCTCCGCGGCCACACCCTGATCGACCTGGCCAGAGTGAAGATGACCTCGCCGACGACCCGCGACTTCAGCCTGACGATGAAGAACCTCTTCGGGCTGGTCCCGCCGGCCTCACGGATGCCCTACCATGACGACTTGCCGCGAAGCATCGTCGACATTGATATGGTCTACAGCGCCCTGTTTGACGTGGTCGGCCTATGCGAGGGGATCTACCGCAGCGTGGTCTTCTGGGCCGGGGGTCGCTTCGCCACGCCGTGGAGCCATTTCGACGTGATTAAGGACCTCGGCCCGGCCGTCCTGGGCCGGCACCTGCCGACGGTCGATGTCCTGGTCGGCCGGCTCTTCGGCCAGGACCTGACCCAACGGGCGGTGGTCAAGCTGGGCATGGACGTCTTCGGCCCGGTCCGGGAAGAAGACCTTGGCGGCCCGCCGCTCCTCGTCGACGTGTCGACGGACTGGGCGGCAGAGATGGCCGCCCGCGGCCGCCTTCTGCTGGACGATGACAAATGAGAAAGGCGTGGTCGAGATAGCCGCCAAGCGGATCCTGATGGTTGTCGGTGATTTCGTCGAGGATTACGAGGCTTTCTTCTCCTTCCAGGCCCTGGAGATGGTCGGCCATACGGTTCACGCGGCCAGCCCGGGCAAGCGGGCGGGGGAGAAGGTCAAGACGGCCGTCCATGACTCCGAGGGCGACCAGTCGTTCAGCGAGAAGCCGGGCCACAACTTCACCCTCAACGCCACCTTCGAGGGGTTGCGCCCGGAAGACTACGACGCCCTGGTCATCCCGGGCGGGCGGAGCCCGGAGTACCTCCGCCTCAACCCGGCCGTCCTGAAGGCCGTCAGGCACTTCGCCGAGGCCGGCAAGCCGATCGCCGCCATCTGCCACGCGGCCCAGATTTTGGCCACCGCCGGCGTCCTGGCCGGCCGGAGCTGCACCTGTTATCCATCCGTCGGACCAGACATCGAGCTGGTCGGGGCCAACTACGTCGAGATGCCCTGGGACCGGGCGATGGTCGACGGCAACCTTGTCACCGCCCCCGGTTGGGGCGCCCTTGGGGAGTGGATCAGCAAGTTCCTGGCCATCCTGGGGACCAGGATCTCGGCCTGAGCCGAGCGACGGCGGCAGTGGGCACAAGCCGGCCCGTGCCGGCCGTCCTGGAGAAGCTGCGACGCCGGACGCAAGCCAGCCAAGAGACAGTTCTTGGGCGGGTTGGCAACCGGGTCGGGCAGAAATTTTTTCGTCCTCAGGTAGTTGTCAACGGGGGGCTCATCCCATATAATTGTACTCGTAAGACGTCTGACGGGCCGGCGCGATTTCCAACCGCTGGCCATGCCACTGGGCGCTCTTTTCGCGCCCGGTGGAAAGGCCACCAAGACTGCCTTGCGAGGGGGACAATCGGCCATGTCCCAGCAAGTCAAGGTCACCCTCAAGTACTACAACCTGGTACGAGAGACGACCCACCAGGTCTCGGAAAGCTTGGCCGTCGAGGCCGGCAGCACCTGGATGGAGGTCATCGAGGGCCTGTGCCGAAGGTACGGGCCTCAATTCGGGCTGCTCGTGATGCCGCAGCCTGGCCGACTCAACCCTCAGCTCCGTGTGTTCAGCGATGGTCATATACTCCTTGACGACCGGCTCAAGGAACCCGTCACTGAAGGCGCGGAGCTTAGCTTTTTTTCGGCCATCTCGGGCGGCTGAAGCGGGACCCGACGGGCTTGCGCAATTGGCCCGTAATTGATCACCCGCCGGCACCGGTCGGGTTCAAGCTGACAAGCCGGCCAAGTCAGGGGTAGGGGGAACGGACAGGCGATGAGGATCCAGCTGAATCCGGAGAAGTGCACTGGCTGCCAGATCTGCGAGGCATTCTGCTCCTTCAAGAAGGAGCGGGCGGTCTGGCCGGCGAGGTCGAGGATTTCCGTTCTGAAGTGGGAAAAGGAAGGCGTCTTCATCCCTTTCGTCTGCCAGCAGTGTGAGCGGGCGGCCTGTTATGAGGTGTGCCCGGTGGGGGCCATCGCCCGCAACGAGGAGACCGGGGCGATGGAGGTCGACGAATCGCGCTGCCTGGGCTGCAAGATGTGCGTGACGGCCTGTCCCTTCGGCGGAGTGGCCTACGACCCCGACCGGGGTCGGGCGATCAAGTGCGACCTTTGCGGGGGCCAGCCGGAGTGCGTCAAGATGTGCCCCACCGGGGCGCTGAGCTTCGAGCGTGAAGAGAAGAACGCCCTTGCCCGGAAGCGTCAGGGCGCCGAGAGACTGGCCAAGTATATCGATGCCATCGGGAGGTGAGAGGGATGCGCTATCAGGGTTACACCGGCAAGTACCTGGAGGTCGACCTGACCACCGGGCGGATCGAGACCCGGCCGGTCGAGGACAAGCTGGCCGAGACCTACCTTGGGGCCAACGGCTTCGGCACGAGGCTCCTGTGGGAGCGGGTCGGCCCGGAGGTCGATCCCCTCTCGCCCGAGAATATCATCGTCTTCGCCACCGGCCCGCTGAATGGGACGCTGATGCCCAACAGCGGTCGGATGGAGGTCATCACCAAGTCTCCTCTGACGGGCATCTACGGCGACTCCAACGCCGGCGGGTTCCTCGGTCCCGAGCTGAAGTTCGCCGGGGTCGACTTCGTCGTCTTCAGCGGTCGGGCCGCCGCCCCGGTCTACCTGAGGATCGAGGACGGGCGGGCGGAGTTGCGCGACGCGCGTCACCTCTGGGGCAAAGACACCTTTGAGACTGAAGAGCTAATCCAGAAGGAACTCCGCGACCCGGGGATCAAGGTGGCCTGCATCGGGCCGGCCGGGGAGAATCTGGTCCGCTACGCCTGCATCCAGGCGACCATGTCGCGGTCCTTCGGCCGCGTAGGCGGCGGCGCCGTGATGGGCTCAAAGAACCTCAAGGCCCTGGCCGTCCGCGGTTTCGGGCCGGTCCGCATCGCCGACCCCGAGAAGTTCTACGAGGTGGCCACGAGGTCCCATTTCGGCATCCGGGGCAACGACATCTACCCGGCCGTCAGCCGCTACGGGACGCCGGGCATCGTCTCGATCATGAACGGGATCGGTCGCTTCCCGACCAAGAACTTCCAGCTCGGCGGGTATGATCAGGCCGACAAGATCAACGCCGAGGCCCTCCGCGAGCAGTACTTCGTCAAGGACGTCGCCTGCTACGGCTGTCCGGTGGCCTGTGACAAGATCTACCGGGTGGACGAGGGTCCCTATGCCGGGACCGAGGTCCGCAGCTTCGAGTACGAGACCCTGGGCGGGTACGGGGCTTCCATTCTGAACCCGCGCCTCGATTCGATCATCAAGGCCGGCGACCTGTGCGACCGATTGGGGCTCGACGTCATCTCGGTCAGCCGGGCCATCTCCTTCGCCATGGAGTTGTATGACCGAGGCATCCTCAAGAAGGAAGCCTTCGACGGGCTGAATCCGGTCTGGGGGAACATCGAAGACGCCCTGGAGTTGACCAGACGGATCGCCTACAAGCAAGGCATCGGAGCGCTCCTCTCGCAGGGCGTCCGCCGGGCGGCGGCGGAGATCGGCCACGGGGCCGACCACTATGCCATGGAGGTCAAGGGACAGGAGATTGCCTCGCAGGACGGCCGGGCGCAGCAGTCGATGGGCCTCGCCCACGTCACCTCGAGCCGCGGAGCCGACCACCTCAAGGGCTTCCCGACCATCGATGAGACCGGCTATCCGACCGAGGCCAGGCGGCGCTACGGCGAGCAGTACCTGCCGGACATGGCCGATCCCCGGTCGACCAAGTTCAAGGGCTTCTTGATCAAGGACGGCGAGGACTACGCCGCCGTCGTCGACGCCGTCGGCACCTGCAAGTCCGGGGGCAACTTCGTCCTCGCGCAGCTCTACTGGGACGACGTGGCCGGGGCGGTGCGCTACGCCACCGGGATGGAGCTGGACGCCGACGGGTTGAAGGTCATCGGCGAACGGATCGTCAACCTCCAGCGGGCCTACAACGCGCTGCACGGGATCAGCCGGAAGGACGACCGCCTGCCCAAACGGCTCCTCACCGAGCCCAATTACCAGTCGACGAAAGAGGGGAGCGTCTGCCGGCTCGAGGAGATGCTGCCCGAATACTACAACCTGCGCGGTTGGGACGCCGAGAACGGTCTGCCCACCGTCGCCCGCCTGCGCCAGTTGGCTCTGGACGACGTGGTCGAGCGCCTCGGCCCCAAGCTGAAGCCTTGACCTCGATGAGCACAGCCGATATGCGTTATCTGATCATCGGCAACAGCGCGGCCGGTCTCAGCGCGGCCGAGGCCGTCCGCGAGGCCGACCCGCGGGGCGAGATCACCGTCCTCTCGGACGAAGCCCGCCCGGCCTACTCCCGCATCTTCCTGCCCGACCTGATCGCCGGCAAGATCGGCTTTGACCGGATGGCCATGCGCCGGCCGGATTTCTACCCTCGCGTCGGCATCGACCTTCGGCTCGGCCAGGCCGCGGTGGGCCTCGACGTCCGCGAGCGCCAGGTCGAACTGGCCGACGGGCGGAGCCTGCCTTATGACCGCCTGCTCCTGGCGACCGGCGCCTTGCCGGTGCCCCTGGATGTCCCCGGCAGCGACCTGCCCGGGGTCACCGGGCTGCATTCCTTCGAAGACGCCATGGTCCTCCTGGACCGGGCCAGACGGGGCGAGGACAACCACCGTCAAGCGGTCGTGGTCGGCGGTGGTCCGGTCAGCGTCAAGACCGCCGAGGCTCTGACCAAGCTCGGTCTGAAGGTGGTCATGGTGGTCTCCTCACCGGCCATCCTTTCCCGGACGGCCGACGCCGTCGCCGCCGGCCTTCTGGCCAAGCGGATGGACGAGGCCGGGGTCCGGCTTCTGACCGGTCGGAGCGTGGCCGAGGTGCGGGGGAACCTGGATTCCGGGGTCGAGGCCGTGGTCCTCGACGACGGTGAGGTCCTTGCGGCGACCATGGTCGTCGTCGGCAAGGGCGTTCGGCCCAACCTCTTCCTGGCCGCCGATGGCGGCCTGGTCTGCGGCCGGGGGATCATGGTGGATACCCGCTTGGCGACCGAGGCTCCCGGGGTCTATGCCGCCGGCGATGTGGCGGAAACCCCGGTCGGCGGCCGGACGGTGGTCAACACGATGTGGCCCAACGCCGTGGCCCAGGGCCGGACGGCCGGCCACAACATGGCCGGGGCCGCCGAGGAGAGCCCGATCAGCGTTCGTTCCAACGCCGGGACCTTCTTCGGGCTGACCGTCGCCACCGTCGGCCAGACCGAGACGAGGCCCGGCCAGACCGAAGTCATCCGGGCCGGCCTCGGCAGCGGCCACTATGAAAAGGTCATCCTGGAAGCGAGCGGGGCGGTGGCCGGGGCGATTCTGGTCGGCGAGGTCGACCCCATCGGATTCCTGCGGTGGTGCCTGTCGCATGGCCTTCCCACCGAGGACCTGGGCCCGCACCTGATGGAGCGCGGCCTCCGGTATTCCGCCGTACTGGCCCAGGCGCCGTCGACCAAACCTTGATGGAGGGAAGCGTCCAAATGGTCAAGATCCTCGGCATCAGCGGGAGCCCCCGCCAAGCAGCCACCTACTTCGCGGTCCAAGAGGCCCTCAAGGCGGCCGCCGAGGTCGGCGGCGTGGAGACCGAGTTCATCAGCCTCAAGGGCAAGAAGATCAATTTCTGCCTCCACTGTGACTACTGCGTCCGGAACAAGTCACACTGCCTGCAGAAGGACGACATGTCCGAGATCCTCGACAAGATGGCCGCGGCCGATGGGTTCATTCTCGGCTCGCCGGTCTACGAGGGGTCGATGTCCGGCCAGTTGAAGACGATGCTGGACCGGCTGCGCCCGACCTACCTGGTCTATGACAACGGCTTTCGGAACAAGGTCGGCGGGGCCATCGCCGTCGGCGGCGACCGCAATGGGGGCGTCGAGAGCACGATCAAGGGGATCCTCGACTTCTACCACATCTTCGAGGTCATCACCGTCGGCGGGATCGCCCCCGGCGGCAACTACGGCGGCACGGTCTGGTCGCAGGACCGTCGGGCCGAGGGGGCCAAGGCCGACGAGAACGGCATGGAGACCGTCCGGAAGCTCGGCCGGCGGGTGGCCCAGGTGACCAAGCTGGTGAACGCGCGGGACTGAGAGCGAGCGGGGTTGTCGAAACTCTCAGGCCATCCGGGTTTAGATAGCGGGAACCAATCGGCGAAACGAGGTGCGATGATTAGCCATGCAGCAGCCCAACTTCTCCTTCCACTTTCCAACCAGGGTGCGGTTCGGGGCGGGTGTCCTGGGCCAATTGCCGGATGAACTCCGTGGCCTCGGCGCGCGCCGGATCTTCCTGCTCACCGACTCCGGCCTGGTCAAGGTCGGCCTGGCCGACCGGATCGAAATCTTGATCCGCGGGGTCGGCCTGGAGGTCCGGGTCTTCTCGGACATCGAGACAAACCCCACGGCGGCCACCGTGGCCAGGGCGCTCGAGGCGGCCCGGGCCTTCGGACCGGAGGCCATCGTCGCGGTCGGCGGCGGCAGCCCGATCGACGTCGGCAAGGTCGTCGCCTTCCTCCTGACCAACCCCGGCTCGCTCGCCGAGTACCAGTGGGAGGGGCGCAAGATTGCGACCGCTCCGGTGCCCCTGATCGCCGTCTCGACGACCTCCGGCACCGGCAGCGAGGTCACCCGGACGGCGGTCATCCTCGATCGGAACACCAAGAAGGGGATCGTCTCCGACCACCTCTTCCCGCGGACGGCCCTGGTCGACCCGGAACTGACCCGGTCGATGCCGCCCAAGCTGACGGCGGCGACCGGCGTCGACGCCCTGTCCCACGCCCTCGAGGCCTACGTGGGGAAGGGGATCCACCCCCTGACCGAAAGCTGGGCGCTGTGGGCGGTCGAGCTGATCATGGCCGCCCTCCCCAGGGCTTACGCCGACGGAGACGACCTCGCCGCCCGCGCCGACATGGCCCTGGCCAGCTCGATGGCGGGGGTGGCGATGGACCAGAGCGGCTTGGGGATCATCCACTCGATGGCCAGCCCACTCTCCGGGCTCTTCAACGTCCACCACGGCCTGGCCAACGCCGTCCTCCTGGCCGCCGGGATGCGCTTCAATCTGCCGGTGGTCCCCGAGCGGCACGCCCGCCTGGCCCGGGCCCTGGGCGTCGGCCTCGCCGGCCTCGGCCCGGCCGAAGCCAGTGAAGCCATGGCCAAGCGGCTCGACGACTTCGTCACCGGTCTGGGCATCGACTGCAACCTGGCCCTCCTCGGGGTCAAGGAATCCGACCTCGAGCCGATGGGCCGGGAGACCACGGGCATCTTCCTCCTTCGCAACAACCCCAGGCCGGCCAACGCCGAAGAGTGCACGGCCATCTTCAGAAGCCTGTGGCGGCGGGTGTCATGAGGATCCTCCGGGTCGACCTCAGCAAGCGGTCGTGGCGGGATCAGGACTTGACCGGCGAAGCGGCGATCCTGGGCGGGCGAGGGCTGTGCGCGGCCATCGTCAGCCGGGAGATCCCGGCCGGCTGCGACCCATTGGGCTATCAGAACCACCTGGTCATCGCCGGCGGCGCTCTGGCCGGGTTCAACCTGTCGAGTGCCGGGAGGGCCTCCTTCGGGGCCAAGAGCCCGCTCACCGGCGGGATCAAAGAAGCCAACGCCGGCGGCACGGCCGCCGAGGCCTTGGCCGGCTTGGGACTGAGGGGCGTGGTCCTGGAAGGGCTCCTGCCGGCCGGACCGATGGCCGTGCTGGTCATCGACGGTGACGGCTGCCGCTTCGTCGATGCCTCGCCCTACTGCGGACTTGGCAATTTCGCGCTGGCGGGGAGGCTATTTGCCGACTTCGGCCGGGATTACAGTCTAATTACCATCGGTCAGGCCGGGGAACGCCGGTCCAAGGCGGCGGCCCTGGCCGTCAGCGACGCCGAGGGCCGGCCGAGCAGGATGGCGGCCCGTGGCGGCCTCGGAGCGGTACTGGGGGCCAAAGGCCTGAAGGCCGTGATGATCGCCAGGAAGACCGGCCAAAAGCCGGTGCCGGCGGACCGGGAAGCCTTCGCCGAGGCCCGGAAAGCCTATCATCAAACGGTGGCCAGTAGTGATCGGATCCAGGTCCTGGCCAAGTACGGCACCGCCTCGACGATGATGGTGACCAACTCCATCGGCGCCCTGCCGACGAGGAACTTCAGCGCCGGGGTGTTCGCCGGGGCTGAGAACCTCAGCGGGGAGAGACTCTACGAAGTGATCACCGCCCGCGGCGGCCAGGGGACACCCACCCACGCCTGCATGGAAGGGTGCGTCATCCGCTGCTCCAATTGCTTCGCCGGGCCCGACGGCCGCGAGGTGGTCGCCCCCATCGAATACGAAACTCTCGGGATGATGGGCTCTAACCTGGGCCTCGATTCCCTCGACGACGTGGCTCAGCTCAACTTCAGGTGCAATGACTATGGCCTCGACACCATCGAGACCGGCGCCGCCCTGGGGGTCTTGGCCGAATGCGGCCAAGTGGCTTTCGGCGACGGGGCCGGGTTCATCGCCCTCCTTGAGGAGGTGGCCGCCGACACCAAGCGCGGCCGACTCATCGCCGACGGCGCCGAGGCCGTCGGGCGGGCTTTCGGGGCGAAACGGGTGCCGGTGGCCAAGGGGCAGGCCGTCTCGGCCTATGACCCGCGCGGGGTCAAGGGAACCGGGGTGACCTACGCCACCTCGCCGATGGGCGGCGACCATACCGCCGGGCTGACCGTCTTTGCCAACGTCGACCATCACGCCACCGCGGGACAGGCCGCCCTGTCCGCGCAGATGCAGGTCGGACGGGCCTACTACGATGCCCTCGGCCTGTGCACCTTCCTGCAGAGCGCCATCGGAGGCCGGCCGGGTCTGATCCTTGACCTGCTGAACAAGGCCTATGGCCTGAATCTGAAGGACGATTACCTGTCGACCCTCGGCCGCCGGGTCATCTCCACCGAACTGGCCTACAACGACCGGATCGGGCTCAGCCGGCCCGGACTGCCCGACTTCTTCACCCAGGAGAAGCTGGGCCCGGACGGCCTGACCTTCGACGTGCCGCAGGAGGAGATGGAGCGGATCATCGCCGATTTTCGCACCGCTGAGCCCCTCAAGCTGGAGGGATCGAAGTGACCAGGCTCCTGATCAAGAACGCCACCGTCGTCACCGTCGACCCCGAGCGGCGGGTCCTTCGGGACGGCGCCGTCGCCATCGAGGGCGACCGGATCATCGCCGTGGGGCCCACCGACGACGTGGCCGCCCGGCATCCGGCCGAGCGGACCATCGACGGGCGGGGCAGAGTCGTCTTCCCGGGCCTCGTCAACACCCACAACCACCTCTTCCAGACGATGCTCAAGGGTCTCGGGGACGACCGGGTCCTGTCGGACTGGTTCGCCAACATGACCGCGCCGTCGGCCGTCTCCCTCGACGAGGAGACCGTCTACTATGCGGGGATGATCGGCTGCCTGGACGGCCTGCGCAGCGGGACGACGACGATGCTCGATTACTTCTACCCGCATCCGAAGGCCGGTCTGGACGACCAGATCATCGCCGCTTTTCGGGACACCGGGATCCGCGGGATCTTCGGCCGCGGGATGATGGATACCGGGGCGGAGTTCGGTGTGCCCAAGGGGATCATGCAGGACACCGAGACGATCCTGGCCGATTGCCGCCGGGTCTTCGAAACTTACAACGACTCGGCCAACGGCCGGATCAAGGTCTGGTTCGCCCCGGCCGCCCTCTGGTCGGGAAGCCGGGAGCTCTTCGTAGGAGTCAGCCGATTGGCCAAGGACTACGGGACCGGGGTCACCATCCACGTCTCGGAGACCCCCTTCGACCGGGAATCGGCCTTCAAACTGCACGGGGCGACGGAGATGGACTTCCTGGAGTCGGTCGGTCTCCTGGGGCCGCGGCTGATCATGGTCCACTGCGTCTACCTGACCCCCAGAGAGATCCGGATGGCCAAGCACTACGACGTGAAGATCTCCCACAACCCGGTCTCCAACCTCTACCTGAGTTCCGGCGTGGCCCCGATCACCGAAGCGATGGCCTCCGGCGTCACCGTCGGCCTGGCCACCGACGGGGCCGCCTCCAACAACACCAACGACATGATCGAGGTCCTCAAGTTCACCGCCCTCATGCACAAGGGGCACTACCTCGACCCGACGATCATCACCGCCGAGAAGGTCCTGGAGATGGCGACCATCGATGGAGCCAGGGCGGTGGGTCTGGACAAGGAGATCGGTTCCGTGGAGCCCGGGAAGAAGGCCGACCTGTTCATCTTCAACCCGAGGCGGTCTCCCAAGTCGATGCCCTACCACCATCCCGTCTCGACGCTGGTCTACTCGGCCGGCGAGGAGGGCGTGGAGACGGTCGTCGTCGACGGCCGGGTGGTTCTGGCCGACGGCCGGTTCACCGAACTCGACGAGGACGGCATCCTCGCCCGCAGCCAGGAGCTGGCCGACCGGCTGGTTGAACGAGCCGGCACCGGAGCCCTCCGGGTCCGGCCGTGGCGCAGCCTGTCATACTGAGTGGGGAGGGACGTTCATTGACCGCTGAGATCCATGACCTCCGGTCCTTCCTGAAGGTCCTTGAGGACGTCGGACAACTGACCCGGATCGACCGTGAGGTCGACCTCCACGACGAGCTCGGTGCCGTCCTGCAGGCCCTGGAGCGGGCCGGGCTGGGGGCCGGCTACTTCAGCCGGGTCAAGGACCGCTCGATGCCGGTCGTCGGCGGCCTTCTGGGCTCCGTCGACCGGATCGCCCTGGCCCTCGGGTGTGCCAAGCCGGAGATCGTCGACCGCATGGGGGCCGCCCTCGACCCGAGGAACGCGATCGAGCCGACCCTCGTCGACTCGGCCCCCTTCCAGACCAACGTCATGCGGAAGGACGTCGACCTCGGGCGCCTGTCCATCCCGAAGCACGCTCCGGGCGACGCCGGTCCGTTCATCACCGGCGGGGTGGTCGTCTCGCGCGACCCCGACGGGACCCGCCAGAATCTGTCCTATCAGAGGATGCAGGTCAAGGGCCCGGATAAGCTCGGACTGATGATCAACGAATGGCGGCACCTCAAGGGGTTCGTCGAGAAGACCGAGGCCCGGGGCCAGGCCCTGCCCTTCGCCGTGGCCATCGGTCTTGACCCGGCCATTTCCATCGCCGCCGGGTGCCGCTACGACGACGATGAGCTGGCCGTCGCCGGGGCCATCCGGGGCCGCCCGGTGCCCGTCGTCAAGGGCCTGACCAGTGACATCCTCGTCCCCGCCGAGGCGGAGATAATCATCGAAGCCGAGATCCCGCCCGGGGTGCGCGAGGATGAGGGCCCGCTGGCCGAGTTCACCGGGCACTACGGGGCCCCCTGGCCGAGTTGGGTCGCCCGGGTCAAGGCCATCCAGTACCGTGACGGGGCCATCTTCCAGACCATCGCCGGGGCCTCCTTCGAGCACGTCAACCTGGGCAACGTCCTACCCCGCGAACCCCTGATCAAGCGGTTCGTCAGCCATGTGGCCAAGAATGTCCGGGCCGTCCACATTCCTCCGTACGGCAGCGGTTTCATGGCCCTGGTGGCGATCGACAAGGTCAATCCCGGGGAGCCCAAGAACGTCGCCCTGGCGGCGATGACCGCCCATGTCAACCTGAAGAACGTGGTCGTCTTCGACGGCGACGTGAACATCTTCGACCCGGCCGACGTCCTCTGGGCCCTGAACACGAGGGTCAAGGCGGACCGCGACGTCTTCGTCGTCCCCTTCGCCCAGGGGCACGAACTCGACCCGACCTCCGACAAGCGCGGCGTCCAGACCAAGCTCGGGATCGACGCCACCCAGAAAGACGAGCGTGGTGAGATTCTCCAGCGAGCCCGCTATCCCGAGATAGACCTGAGCCGTTACCTCAAGTGACCACATCAAAGACTTCCGGGGTGATCAGCGAGATGCCGGTTGAGATCGTTTCCACGGTAAAGCAGTACCTCGGCGCCAGGCGGGGAGACCTGCTCTCCTTCCTCCGCCAGATCATCGCCATCCCCAGCCCGACCGGGAGCGAGGGAGACGTCGCCAAACGGGTCGGCGAAGAGATGACCCGCCTTGGCTACGACGAGGTCTTCGTCGACCAGATTGGGAACGCCGTCGGCCGGATCGGGCACGGACCGATCAAGGTCCTCTTCGACGCTCACATGGACACGGTCGGGGCCGACCAGCCGGGCTGGACGGTCGATCCGTACGCCGGGGTGATCGACGGGGACACCCTCTACGGGCTCGGCTCGTGCGATGACAAGGGGAGCCTGTCCGGGATGGTCTATGGGGCGGCCGCCCTCAAGGCCGCCGGGTTCCCGACCGACCAGGCGTCGATCTACATCGTCGGCGCCGTCGGTGAGGAGAGCTGCGAAGGCCTGGGGGTCGGCCATCTGATCACCAAGGGAGGGATCCGCCCGGACTTCGTCGTCATCGGGGAGTCCTCCAGCTTGGGCGTCCGCCATGGGCACCGGGGCCGGGCCCTGCTTTCCGTGACCTATCAGGGCAAGCCTTGCCACGCCAGCGTCCCGCACCTGGGCGACAACCCACTCGACAAGATCATCCCGCTTCTGGCCGGGGTCAAGCCGCTCAACCAGCGCTTCCTGGAGGACCCGTTCCTCGGCCGGGGCAGCGCCGTGGTCACCAGCGTCGAGGTCAGCTCGGCCTCCCTGAACAGCGTTCCGGCGGCGGCCAGGGTCTATATCGACCGTCGGATGACCATCGGGGAGACGAGGGAGCGGATCCTCGACGAGATCAAGAGCGTCCTGGGCGGCTATGAGGCGACGATCGAGGTCGTCAAGGTCGACCAGCCGAGTTACACCGGCTACCCGCGGGGCGGCGAGGAGTTCTTCCCGCCGTGGGCCCTGCCGGTGGAGCACCCGCTGGTCCAGGCCGGGATCGAGGCTGCCCGGGCGGCCCTCGGCCGGGAGCCGGACGTCGGCCGATGGGATTTCAGCACCGACGGCACCTTCACCGCCGGCGCCGCCAAGATCCCAACCATCGGCTTCGGTCCGGGGGACGGCAAGTGGTGTCATTCCCCGAACGAACAAGTGCCCATCAGCCAGCTCATCACGGCCGCCGGTTTCTATGCCCTGGTACCCTGGGCCCTGGCCCAGTCCCGCCGGGCTTGATCGAGACACTTTGGTCGACGGAAGCGGACAGACCGAGCGAAAAGGAGAGCGACAAATGAAGACGACCCTCACGGGCAAGCACCTCATCCGCCTGCAAGACTGGAGCAACGAAGACATCGAGACGCTGATGCAGATCGCCCTGGAACTGAAGATGAAGAAGGCCCTGAACATCCCGCACCACGTCCTCCGGGACAAGACCCTGTTCATGCTGTTCTTCGAGGAATCGACCCGGACCCGCAACGCCTTCGAGTCGGGGATGACCCAGCTCGGCGGGCACGCCATCTACCTCACCCCGAAGGCCACCCAGATCGACCACGGCGAGACCCCGAAGGACACCATCAAGGTCCTCAGCCGGATGGGTCACGGCATCGGCATCCGCTGGTGCGACCTGGGCAAGGGCAACAAGTACATCTCGGAGATCGCCAAGTGGTCCGACATGCCCGTCTTCAACATGCAGGATGATATGTGGCACCCGACCCAGGGCCTGGCCGACCTGCTGACGATCAAGGAGAAGTTCGGGAACAACCTTCGCGGCCTGAAGTTCGTCTGCTCCTGGACCTTCGCCCCGAAATACGTCCGTCCGCTGTCGATGCCGCAGGAACTGGTCACCCTGATGCCGCGCTTCGGCATGGACGTCACCCTGGCCATCCCGCCGGAGTTCAAGATGCTGCCCGAGGTCATGAAGATGGCCGAGGAGAACGCCAAGAAGGCCGGGGCCAAGTTCGAAGTCGTCAACGACATGGACGAGGCCTTCAAGGACGCCGACATCGTCTACCCGAAGAGCTGGGGCCCGCTGGCCTATACCCGGGACGAGAAAGAGGGCCTGGCCCTCATCGACAAGTACCCGAGCTGGGTGGTCAACGAGAAGCGGATGGAGCTGACCAAGCCGAGCTCGATCTACATGCACTGCATGCCGGCCGACCGCGGGATCGAAGTCACCGACGGGGTCATGGACGGCCCGCATTCGGTCATCTACGACGAAGCCGAGAACCGCCTGCACGCCCACAAGGCGCTGATGGCGGCGACGATGGCCTGAAGCTGATCGGAGAAGGGGCCGCGACTTCTCGCCGCGGCCCCTTCTCTCTGACCCTGATGTCTGGTGGAGACAACATCTGAAGCGGAGAACCGTGCGCGAGGCCTTGAAGGCGGCCGGGTGTCAGGGAGGACGGAGTCGGGCGCAAACCGGAGGGAAGTAACGTCAATGGTCAAGATACTCGGGGTTAGCGGCAGCCCACGGAAGTCCGGAACCGAGTACATGGTCAAGGAAGGCCTCAAAGCGGCCGAAAAGATCGCTGGGGTGACCACCGAGTTCATCGCCCTGAGGGGGAAGAAGATCGGCTTCTGTCTCCATTGTGACCGCTGCCTCCGGAAGGAAGTCCTGTGGTGCCCGGCCCATGAGGAAGACGACATGAAGGAACTCTATCCCAAGATCGCCGAGGCCGACGGGTACATCCTCGGCTCCCCGGTCTACCAGATGAACATGAGCGGGCAGATGCTGACCTTCCTCAACCGCTGGCGCCCGCTCTGGCCGCTGATCAAGGATGGCCACCTGAAGACGCGGGTCGGCGGCGCGCTGGTGGTCGGGGGAACCCGGCACGGCGGTCAGGAGAACGCCCTCGAGGCGATCAACAACTTCTTCATGTGCTTTGGGATGCTCCCGGTCACCGGCGGCCCCTGGGCTTACAACGGGGGCGCCGTCTGGTCCCAGGACAAGAAGGAACAGGGCGTCCGCGACGATGAGGTCGGCCTGGCCACCGTGCGCGCGCTCGGCCGCCGGGTGGGCGAGGTCGCCAGCTTGATCGCCGCCGGCAAGACGATTTACAAGATGTCTCCGACCCTTCAAGGCTGAAGGATCGATCCCGACGCCGTCTCGGGGTGCGTCGATGACTGACGCGCCTCGAGGAGCGCCTGATGGGAGCGGTGGAGGATGTATTCCCTCAAATCCAAGCCCCTGTATTCAAAGGTCCTTGACAGCATCGTGGCGATGATCAACGACGGCGCCTTCTCGCAAGACCTGCTGCCCTCGGAAGACCAGCTCTCCAAGACGCTGGAGGTCAGCCGGGCGACGGTCAGGGAGGCCCTGGCCCGCCTGACCCGGGAAGGGGTCATCACCAAGAAGCAGGGCATCGGGAACTTCATCCACCGGAGCGCCCTGCGGGCCAAAATGCGGACCGACATCTACGCCGACTTCGTCGACCTGCTCGAGAGCGCCGGCCACGTGGTCGAGGTTATCGCCAGCAAGCCCCGGTCGGTCGAGGCCGACCGGGAGACGAGACAGCGCCTGGCGACCGAGGCCGACTTCCCCCTGTGGTCCTTCGACCGCCTCTACCTGGCCGACGGAAAGCCGGCCATCTGGGCGCGCCTCAGCCTGCGGGCCGACCGGGTGAACGACGACCTCAAGGCAGTGGTCAACGAGAGGCGGTTGCGCGACCTGTTGACCGCCGTGGTCGATGGCGGAGTGGCCCACTCGGTCCTCCTCTTCGCGCCGGCCGTCGCCGATCCGGCCATCAATGAGAGACTTCAGGTCCCCCCGGGGACCCCCATGGTCACCTGGGACGAGACTTTCTACGATACCAACGATCGCTGTTTCGGCTTCAGCGTGACGACCTTCAACCCGGCCATCGTCCGCTTGGGGATGTTGCGCAAGTGGGACTGACCCCCGGTGGAGGCCGATCCCGGCCGCCGACGGAGACAAGGCAGACCGAGAAGCGGGAAAGGTGGACAACGATGGGACTCACCGCCTTCATCAACCTGACCACGGGGGTCGTCGACGTCAGGACGAGCGACCCCAAGACCCTCCACGATTTCGTCGGAAGTCGCGGTTACGCCGCGAGACTCCTCTATGACCTGGTCCCGCCGGAGGTCGAGGCTCTCGACCCCCGGAACCACCTGGTCTTCTCGGTCGGGCCGCTGACCGGCACCGCCTGGCCGACTTCGTCGCGCTACACGGTGACCGCCAGGTCGCCCTTGACCAACGGCTACGGTTACGCCAACGGGGCCGGTTTCTTCGGGCCGGAGCTGCGGATGGCCGGCTTCGACGCCCTGGTCGTCACGGGTCGGGCCGACCGGCCCGTTTATCTGCTGGCCGAGGCCGGCCGGGTGGAGATCAGGCCGGCCGGCGACTTATGGGGCCGGACCACCGACGAGGCCGAGAAGATCCTCCGGGAGCGCCATCAGGGCTCACGGGTGGCCTCCATCGGGCCGGCCGGCGAGAACCTGGTCCGCTTCGCCGCGGTGATCAACGACTACGGGCGGGCGGCCGCCCGGTCGGGGATGGGCGCGGTGATGGGGTCCAAGAAGCTCAAGGCGGTCGTCGCCAAGGCGGCCGGGAAGGTCGACGTGCCCAAGGACTTCGCCGTCGTCGCCCGCGAGAAGATGGAGCAGGTCCGCAACCACCCCGGCTCGGACTTCCTCCGGCAGTGGGGGACGGCCGCGCTCATCCGGGGCAAGAACCTCAAGGGCGACCTGCCCTCCCGCAACCATCAGCAGGTCCAATTCCCGGAGGCCTTCCGGGTCGATGCCGAGAGCCTGGCCAAGTTCGTCGTCAAGACGCGCGGCTGCTTCGCCTGCCCGATCCGGTGCGCCCGGGTCAGCCGGGTGGGCGAGGGAGAGACCGCCGTCGAGGTCGAGGGGCCAGAGTATGAGACCATCGACGCTTTCGGGCCGCTGGTCGGCAACGCCGACCTGGAGACGATCATCCGGGCCAACGCCCTCTGCAATTCGCTCGGGCTGGACACGATCTCGACCGGGGTGGTCATCGCCTTCGCCATGGAGTGCCACGAACACGGCCTCCTCGATGATCCCGCCGGGAGCCTCGAGTGGGGCGACAAGACGGCCATCCTGCCCTTGGTCGAGAGGATCGCCCGCCGGCAGGGCCTGGGCGACCTTCTCGCCGAAGGGGTGAAGCGGGCCGCCGAGCGCCTCGGCCACGGCGCCGAACAATACGCCATGCACGTCAAGGGGATGGAGATCCCGCGCCAGGAGCCGCGGGTGGCCAAGGCCTTCGGGCTCGGCCACGCCACCTCCAATCGCGGCGCCGACCATCTCTACGCTATACCGACCATCGACATCGCCGGGTTGCGCGAGACGGCTGAGCGGCTATTCCCGCCGGAATACCTCCCGGAGATCATGAACCTGACGGGGGAGAAGTACAAGGCGGAGATGGTCGTCTTCACCGAAGCCTTTGCGGCCATCGTCGACTCGGTCGGGGTCTGCAAGTTCTCGACCAGCGAGACCTACGCCCTGTATCCCGAGGACCTGGCCGAGGGGCTGTCGGCTCTGGGGCAGGAGTACACCCCGAAGGAACTGGTCGAGGCCGGTGAGCGGATCGTCAACCTGGAACGGATGTTCAACGTTCGGGTCGGCTTCAGCCGGGCCGACGACCGGTTACCAGACCGCTTCACCAAGACCGCGGCCACGGTCTATATCTACCCCGACGGCCGGCAGCTCGAGGCGGATGGGAAACCGGTCGACATGAAGCCCACCGGGGTGGCCAAGGACGGGCTGACCATCGGCCTCGACGCCATGCTCGACCGCTACTACGACCGGCGGGGTTGGACCCGGGACGGGATCCCGACGCCGGACCGGCTGCGGTCCCTCGGCCTGGACGACCTGATCGGCGACCTGCCCCGGGTAAGCTGAAGGAGGGGGCGTGGACTTGACCGAACTGACCATTTTGGGCGGCTACCTGGTGCCCTCGGCGGCCGCCGGACCGAAGAAGGACTGGGGCCTTCACCTTAGCGACGGGGTCATCACCGAAGTCGGCCCCAACGCGACCGTCGAAAGCGCCCACCCGGGCAGCCCCGTCCTGGACGAGCGGGACAAGATCGTCCTCCCGGGCTTCGTCAACACCCACATGCACATGTACGGGCTCCTCTCCCACGGCATCAGCGTGCCCGTGGCCCCGCGGGGGTTCTACCCGTTCCTCGAGGAGTTCTGGTGGCCGTACGTCGAGGACCAGCTCGACCGAGAGTTGATCCGGGATGCCGCCGCACTGGCCTGTGTGGAGATGGTCCGGAGCGGGGTGACCAGCTTCGCCGACATCCTCGAGGCTCCCAACGCCATCCCGGGGGCCCTCGAGGCCGAGCGGGAAGCGGTCGCAGCGGCGGGCCTAAGGGGCATCCTCTCCTTCGAGGCCACCGAGCGGATGGGGGCCGAGAACGGCCGGCTGGGTCTGGCCGAGAACGCCGACTTCGTCCGGCGCCACAACCGCGCCGGGGCGGGCTCGCTGGTCACCGGGATGATCTGCATCCACACCACCTTCACCTGTTCGGTCGACTTCCTGAAGGCGGCCCGCCGCCTGGCCGACGAGCTCAGCTCGGGGATCCAGTTCCACCTGTCGGAGAGCCCCTACGAACCCAGCTGGTGCCTGGAGCATCATGGCCAGCGCCCGGCCGAGCTCTATTCGGAAATCGGCTTCCTCGGCCCGGATGTCCTGGCCTCCCAGTGCGTCCAGCTGAGCGAGGACGAGATGGACCTCCTGGCCAGGCACGGGACGCGGGCTTCGCACATGCCCCTCTCCAACTGTGAGGTCGGCGGGGGAGTCGCCCCCGTGCCCGACCTGCTGGCCCGGGGCGTGACGGTGGGTCTGGGGAGCGACGGGTACATCAACAACTTCTTCGAGGTCATGCGGGGGGCGTTCCTGATCCACAAGGCCTACCGCCGCGACCCGCAGGTCATGCCGGCCGGGACCGTCTTCGACCTGGCCACCGGGCAGGGAGCGCGGGCCCTGGGTCTGGCCGACACGGGGACCCTCGAGGCCGGTAAGGCGGCCGACATTGTCGTGGTTAAAGCCGACCTGCCCAGCCCGGTGAACGCCGGCAACCTCTTCGACCAGCTGGTGCTTTATCGCAATCCGCAGGACGTCGAACTGGTGATGGTCCGCGGCCGGGTGCTCCTGCAGGACGGCCGGTTGACGACGGTCGACGAGGAACGCGTGCGGGCGAGAGGCAGGGAAGCGGCGGCCAGCCTCTGGCGCAAGAAGTGAGTCGGCCCGAGCCGACGAGACGCGAAAGGCAAGCCCATCGCGGCAGAAGACAAACCCGCTGGGGTCGGAGGGAGAGCAACGAGATGGCCGAACTGAGCGTCAACCTGTTGGGAGTCAAGCTGAAGAGTCCATTCATCCTGTCCTCGGGGCCGATGTCCTATTCGGGGGAGGCCCTGATCCGGTCGACCAAGGCTGGTGCCGGCGCGGTCGTCACCAAGACCATCCGCCTGAAGAAGGCCGACAACCCATATCCCCACATGGTCCGGATCGCTCCGGGCACCCTGTTGAACGCCGAGAAGTGGTCAGACATCGAGGCTGATGAATGGATCATGACCGAGATCCCCAAGGCCAAAGCGGCCGGCGTGGTCGTCATCGGCAGCGTCGGGCATACCAAGGAAGAGGCCGAGGCCCTGGTCGGACCGGTGGCCGAGGCCGGCTGCGACCTGATCGAGCTGGTCGCCTACGACGAGGCCTCGATGATCCCGATGATCGAGGCGGCCCGCTCGAAGACGACCCTGCCGATCCTGGCCAAGGTCAGCCCGAACTGGCGGGAACTGCCGAGGGTGGCCGCCGATTGCCGGCGGGCCGGGGCCGACGGGGTCACCGCCGGCGATTCCTTCGGACCGACCCTGCGGTTGGACCTCGACACCGGGCGACCGCTGCTCGGCAGCGACTTCGGCTTCGGCTGGCTGTCCGGGTCGGCCATCCTGCCCATCGCCCTCCGGATGGTGGCCGAGATCGCCCTCGGCCCGGGCGGCCCCATCGTCGGGGTCGGCGGCGTGACCAAGGCCGAAGAGGCCCTGGAGATGCTCTACGCCGGAGCGACGGCGGTCGGCGTGTGCACGGCGGCCATCCTCTTCGGTAACGAGGTCTTCGGTAAGCTCAATGACGGTCTGGCCAAGCTCCTCGACGCGCGCGGACTGGCGGATCCGGCCGCGGCCAGCGGCTTTTCGTTGAAACATCTGAGCCCCGGCGAGCGCCTGCGGAAGCTGGCCTTCTCCTATGACCCCGAGACCTGCACCGATTGTGGCCGTTGCCAGGACTACTGCCCCTACGGCGCGCGGACGGTCAAGCGGCCGAACATGTCCCTCGACGAAGAAGTCTGTCGCCACTGTGGATACTGCGTCTCGATCTGCCCGCCGAAGGCCCTCAAGGCCACCTGGTGATAGTGCGCCTGGGGTGGGCCGGCGCGGCCGGGGCGGCGGGGACCGCACCCGCCCGGGGGTGATGACGGTGGGGGGTGACCACTTGGATCTCGTGATCAAGAGCGGGACCGTGGTGACGGCCGCGGAGATGTTCCGGGCCGACATCGGCATCGCCGACGGGCGCGTCGCCTGCCTGGGCGAGATCTCTTGCCCTCCCGGGGTCCGCGCCATCGACGCGGCTGGGAAGCTGGTCATGCCCGTGGTCATCGACGCCCACGTGCACCTGGAGGACGTCGGGGACAACGGCACCCGCACGGCCGACGACTTCACCAGCGGCACTCGGGCCGCGGCCGCCGGGGGGACGACGACGGTCATCGACTTCGTCAGCCCCGCTCCCGGGGACTCACCATCGGAGGCGGCGGTGCTCCGGCGCCGGCAGGCCGAAGGGAAGGCCGTCATCGATTATGCGCTTCACTGCTGCATCCCCGAGGCCGCCCTGTTCACCCCCGCGGAAGCCATGGCGCTGCTGGCGGAGGGGATCTCCTCAGTCAAGCTCTTCACCGTCTATTCCGGCCTGGCCCTCGATACTCTCTCCCTATACCAGGTCATGCTGCGGGCGGCCGAAGCCGGCCTGACCATCTCGCTCCACGCCGAGACCGGTGAGATCATCGAGCACTACCGGCGGCAGTTCGCCGCCGATGGGAAGAAAGACCCCCAGTATCACGCCTGGAGCCGGCCGTGGTTCTGCGAGCTCGAGGCGGTCGAACGGGCATTGGCCCTCAACGCGGCCGTCGGCGGCCGCCTCTACTTCGTCCACGTGACCACCCGGGCCGCCCTGGAGGCGATCATCCGGGCACGGCGCGAAGGCCAGGCCGTCTGGGCCGAGACCTGCCCGCACTACCTATTCCTGAACGAGTCCGCACTGCGCGCCCCGGACGGCGGCAGGTACGTGATGGCGCCGCCGCTCCGCCGGGCCGACGACTCCGCGGCCCTCTGGTCGGGGCTGGCCGACGGGACTGTCCAGGTGGTTGCCACCGACCACTGCCCGTTCCCGCTCAAGACCAAGGTGGGACGGCCATTCTACGAGGTGCCGAGCGGGGTCGGGTCGATCGAGCTGCTGTTCAACCTGATCCTCTCCGAGGGCGTCCTGGCCCCGGGCGGGCCGCGCCTGACCCCCAGCCGGGTGGCCGCCGTGCTGTCGACCAACCCGGCCCGCTTCTTCGGCCTCTACCCGAGGAAGGGCCACATCGCCCCGGGGGCCGACGCCGACCTGATCGTCGTCGACCCCTTGCGGACCCGGACCGTCCGCGCGGCGGACCTCCACGGTGGGGAGGATCACTCGATCTATGAGGGGGAGACCCTTCGGGGGGCGGTGGGAATGACGATCTCCCGAGGCGAAGTGGTCTACGACCGCGGCAAGATCCTCGGAGAGGCCGGCCGCGGCCGCTATATCCATCGCCCGGTCGCGGGATGGGACCGGGCGGGGGGGGCCAGGACCTGATGCGCATCACCGTCCGCTACTACGGCTTCCTTCAGGTCCTGACCGGATTGACGGAAGAGGTCTTCGACCAACCGTCCCTCGGCCCGACGAACAGCTTGGGTGAGTTGATCGAGACGATCGCCGAACGTCGCCCGACCCTGCGCGAGGTGTGCCCGGTGGGACCGGCCATCGACCGGAACCTCCTGGTCTTCCGGAACCGCGGGCGAGTGGCGGGCAGCGATTTACGCGGAGTGACCGTGGCCGACGGGGACGTGATCGACCTTGTGCCTCCGTTGGGAGGGGGCTGCGCCGAATGAAGGAAAAGGTTGTGGAGCTGGCTAAGGAGCTCGTGCGGGCGCCCAGTCCGAGCGGTGGAGAGGGTCGCGCGGCCGAGGTGGTCGCCGGGGCCATGCGGTCCCTGGGCTATGACCAGGTCGACTTGGATGACATGGGCAATGTCGTCGGGCGGGTCTTCGGCACGGCCGGGCTCCGGGAGGGCGCCGTCCTCTTCGACGGCCACCTCGACACGGTCGGCGTGGCCGAACCCCAGGCCTGGAGGTACCCGCCCTTCGCGGGGGCCGTCGACGGTGGCCGGCTCTACGGCCGGGGGGCCGCCGACATGAAGGGGGCCATCGCCGCCATGGTCGTGGCGGCGGGGGCCGTGGCCGCCGGCGGGCGTCCCCCGGCCGATATTGTCGTCTGCGCGACGGTGGCCGAGGAGGTCATCGAAGGTCCTGCCCTGGAGTATGTAGCCGCCCGCGTGAGACCGGCCGTGGTCGTCGTCGGCGAGGCCACCGACCTCCAGCTGAGCATCGGGGGCCGCGGGCGGGGCGAGATCGTCGTCGAGACCATCGGCGTCCCGGCCCACTCGTCGACCCCGACGGTCGGGGTGAACGCGATCGGCGAGATGATGGCGGTCCTGGCCGAGGTCCGCCGGATGGCGTTGCCCACCGACGACTGGTTGGGACCGGCGATCATGGAGCCGACGGACATCGTTTCCGACCCGTACCCGGGGATGTCGGTGATCCCGTCGCGCTGCCGGGTGACCTTCGACCGGCGGCTGATGGTCGGGGAGACCCCCGAGGGGGTCCTGGCTTCGCTCGAGGCGGTCTTCGAGGCCATCCGCCGGCGGGAGCCCAACTTTGCGGGCCGGGCCAGGGTGGCCGAGGCCGAGTTCACGACCTACGGGGGACGGACCATCAGGGCCCCGAAGTTCGCCCCGGCCTGGATACGGCCGTTCGACGACGCTTGGGTGGTCGCCGCTCGCAGGGGGCTGCGTTCGGCCAGGTTGGAAGCGCCCCTGGGCAGGTACGCCTTTTGCACTAACGGCAGCGGCACGGCCGGCCGGATGGGCCTTCCCACCCTGGGCTTCGGGCCGGGCCAGGAGAAGTCGGCCCACACCATCGACGAGAGCATCACCCTGGCCGAGCTGACGGCGGCCGTCGAGGGATACTACGGAATGGCCTTGGCCCTGTCGGCCAAGGCTGGTCCGGGGTAGCCTTGGGCCCCCCAGGGAAGGAAATCCAAAACCCTTTGTAGAAAGCAAATAATCGACCAATTAGCGACAAGCTTCAGATGAACCGGAGGACGTCATCGTGGAACTGGTTTGCACCCTCTGCGGCCGGACCTATGAGGCCGCGCCCGACGCCAAGACCTGCCCCGAGTGCGGGGTTGAGGGCATCCTCGACGTGGTCTACGACTACGAGCAGGTCCGCCGGGAGCTGACCCGTGAATCCCTGGCCCGAAACCCCGAGCGCACGATGTGGCGCTACCTGCCACTGTTGCCGGTCGATCCGGCGACCCGCCGGCCGAACCTCAGGCTCGGTTGGAGCCCGCTCTACCGGGAGGATCGCTACGCCAGGGCCATCGGTCTCGAGAACGTCTACGTCAAGGATGACGGCCAGAACCCGACGGCCTCCCTGAAGGACCGGGCCTCGGCCGTGGGCGTGGTCATGGCGATCGAGGCCGGGGCCGAGGTCATCGCCTGCTCGTCGACGGGCAACGCCGGTTCATCCCTGGCCGGCAACGCCACGGCGGCCGGGCTCAAGAGCGTCATCTTCGTCCCGGAGCGGGCCCCCCAGGGGAAGCTGGCCCAACTCCTCCTGTTCGGGGCGACGGTGGTCATGGTCAAGGGCGATTACGAGGCCGCCTTCAGGCTGTCGGCCGAGGCCATCGCCAAGTGGGGCTGGTACAACCGGAACGCCGCCCTCAACCCATACCTGGTCGAGGGGAAGAAGACGGTCTCCCTGGAGATCGCCGAGCAATTGGGCTGGGAGGCCCCCGACTGGGTGGCGGTCTCCGTCGGCGACGGCTGCACGGTGGCCGGGGTCGGCAAGGGCTTCGTGGAGCTGCACCGGATCGGCCTGATCGACCGCGTCCCCAGGATCCTGGGGGTCCAGGCCGAGGGCTGCGCCCCCTTGTACCGAGCCTACCGGGCGGGGGGCGAGCGCTTCGCCCCGGAGCCCGAGAACACCCTGGCCGACAGCATTGCCGTGGGCGTGCCGCGCAATCCGGTCAAAGCCCTCAGGGCCGTGCGCCAGGCGCGGGGCGAGATGATCACGGTGACCGATGAAGAGATCCTGGCGGCCATGCGGACGCTCGGCCGCCATGCTGGAGTGCTGGCCGAACCGGCGGCCGCGGCGTCTTTCGCCGGCCTGGCCAAGGCGGCCGCCGTGGGGATGGTAAAGCCCAGTGAAATCGCCGTTGGCATCGTTACCGGAAACGGCCTCAAGGATGTGGCCAACAGCCTCAAGGCGGCCGGCGAGCCGATCCACATCGAACCCGACCTGGCTCAGCTGGAGCGAGCCCTGGCGAGGCGGGCATGAAGCGAGACAAGGGGTCGCCCCGCCGGCGCGGTTGGCAGCGACCTTAGCGGACTTCTTATCGATCTTGGCCCACAGTCTTGAAACCTAGCGTCGACTCTCGAGGAGGCAGCGAAAATGGCAAAGTACGTCTACGGTCCAACCTTCGACGAAATGCTCCATCCCGAGCGGATCCCGGGGGACATCCGGAAGAAAGCCCAGAAAGCCCTCAGGGAAGACCCCCTCGACCCGATCAACCTCTTCAACATCACCTGGAAGGACCCCGAGAACAAGGCCCGCTGCATCGTCCTTGAGAAGGCCTTGACCGGCGTAGACGCCAACATCGTCGTTCTTTATGGCAAGGAGTTCCCCACCGGCAGCCACAAGGTCGGTCCGACCTACTCGGTGGCCATGGAGAAGCAACTCCACAAGGAGATCGTGCCGGGGGCCCACACCCTCGTCTGGCCTTCCACGGGCAACTACGGCATCGGCGGGGCTTGGGTCGGTCCCAGGCTAGGCTACAAGTCCGTCGTCGTCCTCCCCGAGATGATGAGCCAGGAGCGGTTTGACCGGATCAAATCGTATGGGGCGACGTACATCGCCACGCCGGGCTGCGAGTCGAACGTCAAGGAGATCTACGACGCCTGCAAAGAGCTGGCCAAGCAGGGTGAGATCAGGGTCCTCAACCAGTTCGAGGCGATGGCCAACTACCGCTTCCACTACTACGTCACCGGGAACAGCGTGGCCGAAGCCCTCGAAGACCTGAAGGCCCAAGGTGTCGGCGACGGTCGGCCGGCTGCCTTCGTCTCGGCGATGGGCTCGGCCGGGACGATCGCCGCCGGTGATCGCTTGAAGCAGATCAACAGCGACTGCAAGATCGTCGGCCTGGAGCCGGTGCAGTGCCCGACCCTCTTCGAGAACGGCTATGGGGGGCACGACATCCAGGGGATCGGCGACAAGCACGTCACCTGGATTCACAACGTCCTCAACATGGACGCCGTGATGTGCATCGACGACCTCGAGTCGAAGAAGGGGCTGCAACTGTTCACCGAGCCGGCCGGCCGGGAGTACCTTGTGGATCAGGCCGGCGTAACCCCGGAGCAGGCTTCCAAGCTGTCGACCTACTTTGGCATCTCGGGCATCTGCAACGTCCTGGGGGCCATCAAGACGGCCAAGTACTACGCGCTTGGACCCGACGACAACGTGGTCACTATCGCCACTGACAGCATCGACCGCTACCCATCGGTGATGGCCGAGATGGCCAAGAACTACGGGGCGATCACCCGGCCGCGGGCGGCCGCCTATTTCGAGTCGATCTTCCATGGGGCCAAGCTCGATTGGATTCAGGAAGGTGACCGGTTGAACCGGCAGCGCTGGTTCAACCTGAAGTACTACACCTGGGTCGAACAGCAGGGCAAGACGGTCGACGAGTTGAATGCTCAGCGGAGCCAGGAGTGGTGGCGCGACCACCAGGAGCGGGTGACCGTCTTCGACCAGCTCCTCCGAGAGGCTCGGGGCTTCTGACTCTAATCGCGGCAGCAATCCCGGCCTCCCGAGAGAGACCGGAGATGGGGAGGAATTTCACCAGATGGATCGCTACAGTCAAAAAGGTCTTCGGGCCGTCGACCCTGAGGTCGCCCTGGCCATCGAGAACGAGCTTACCCGGCAACGCGAGGGGCTTGAACTGATTGCCTCGGAGAACTACGCCCCGGCCGAAGTGATGTGGGCTCAGGGCTCGGTGATGACCAACAAGTACGCCGAGGGTCTGCCGGCCGCCCGCTATTACGGCGGCTGCGAGTATGTCGACGTCGTCGAGAACCTCGCCCGTGACCGGGCCAAGAAGCTCTTCGGGGCCGACCATGCCAACGTTCAGCCGCACTCAGGGGCTCAGGCCAACACCTCGGTCTACTTCGCCATGCTGAAGCCGGGGGATACGGTCCTGGGCATGGACCTCTCCCATGGCGGGCACCTGACCCACGGCCATCCGCTCAACCTGTCGGGCAAGTACTTCAACTTCATCCCTTACGGGGTCCGGCGGGACACCGAGACCATCGACTATGAGCAGCTGGCCAGACTGGCTGCGGAGCACCGCCCGAAGCTGATCGTCGCCGGGGCCAGCGCCTATCCGCGGGTCATCGAATTTGCCCGGATCGCCGAGATCGCCAAGGGTGTCGGGGCCCTGTTCATGGTGGACATGGCCCACATCGCCGGCTTGGTGGCGACCGGGGTTCATCCCTCGCCGGTGCCGTACGCCGACTTCGTCACCACGACCACTCACAAGACCCTGCGCGGACCGCGCGGCGGGCTCATCCTCTGCCGGGCGCAGTACGCCGAGGCCATCGACAAGGCCGTCTTCCCAGGCATCCAGGGCGGCCCGCTGATGCATGTCATCGCCGCCAAGGCCGTCTCCTTCGGCCTCGATCTCCGGGCCGACTTCGTGGATTACCAGAAACAGGTGGTCAAGAACGCCCAGGCGATGGCCGCGACGATGGTCGAGGAAGGCTTCCGGCTGGTCTCCGGCGGTACCGACAACCACCTCATCCTGGTCGACGTGGGCGTCCGCGACCTTACCGGCAAGAAGGCCGAGACGATGCTGGGGGAAGCGGCGATCACGGTGAACAAGAACACCATCCCCTACGACACCAGGGGAGCCAAGTCGGCCAGCGGCATCCGAGTCGGGACGCCGGCCGTGACCACCCGCGGGATGAAGGAGAAAGAGATGAAGGCCATCGGCCGGCTGATGGGCGACGTGCTCCTGCGCGGGGCCGCGCCGGCGGAAGTCCGCCAGAAGGTCCTCGAGCTATGCCAAGCCTTCCCGCTATACGAGGGGCTGCCGGTCTGACGCGACCGGGCTCGGGCGGCCGGCCTGAGGTTGACGACCTGAGGCCGGGGCCACGATCGGGTCCGGCCACCAACAAGACATAGAACCGGAGGTTACAACTCGTGGTCGACCTTCACCAAAGCCGCAACGAGACGATAGTCGTCGCCTTGGGTGGCAATGCTATTCTCCAGCCCGGTCAGGCCGGCTCGGCCGAAGAGCAGTTGGCCAACGTCGATCGGACCTGCCGGCAGATCGCCAGGATGATCCAGGCCGGCTACCGGGTGGTCGTCACCCATGGGAACGGCCCGCAGGTCGGCAACATCCTGATCCAGAACGCCGAAGCCGCCAAGATGGTCCCGGCCCTGCCGATGGACATGTGCGGCGCCGAGAGTCAGGGGCTCATCGGGTACATGATGCAGAACCGGCTTCAGGCGGCCATGGCCGACCTCGGGCTGACCACGCCGGTGGCGACCATCGTCACCCAGACGGTGGTCGCCCCGAGCGACCCGGCCTTTCAGAAACCGACGAAGCCGGTCGGTCCCTTCTACACCGAGGCCAAAGCCAGGAAGGCCATGGCGGAGAAGGGGGAGACCTGGATCGAAGACGCCGGGCGCGGGTGGCGTCGGGTCGTGCCGTCGCCCGACCCGGTTCGCATCGTCGAAGAGCCGGCCATCAAGACGATGAGCGAGGCCGGGATGGTCGTCATCTGCGTGGGCGGGGGCGGCATCCCGGTGATCGAGGAAGGGTCGCACTATCGCGGGGTCGAGGCGGTTATCGACAAGGACCTCGGTGGTGCCCGGCTGGGCCTAAATGTCAGGGCCGACATCTTCATGATCCTGACCGACGTCCGCAAGGTGGCCATCAACTACAAGACGCCGCAGCAGGCTAACCTGGACCGGCTGACGGTCAAGGAATTGCGCCGGTACCAGGCCGAGGGGCACTTCAAGGCCGGCAGCATGGGCCCGAAGGTCGAAGCCTGCCGGCGGTTCGTCGCCGGCGGCGGCCGGCGGGCGGTCATCGCCTCGCTGGACGAGGCCCTCGAGGCCTTGAACGGCGGGGCCGGGACGCAGATCGTCGAATCCACGGAGGCCAGTCTGGCGGGGTCGACCTAGGCCTCATGAGCAGTTCACCGGAATCGGATCCTTCAGAAGGAAAGGAAACGAGGCCGATCGCCGTCAGGCGGTCGGCCTCGTTTTGATTGTCGCTGTGACGTCAACCCGCGGGGTGGGGGATGATGACGACATGACCGCGGCGGTGGCGAACACCCCGACGGCGGTAAGCCAGAGGGGCAGTTGGCGACGATAGCGCCAGACCAAGGCCCCGAAATCGGCATAGTTGAGGCCGGCCAGGACGCCGAAGATGAAGGAGGGCAGATATGAGGGGAAGAGCCTAGAAGACCATCAGGGCCGGATAGCCCAGACTGATGGCGGCCACCGACCAGGCCAGGCGCTTGCCCTGGGGGACGGAACCGGCCGGGTCGAGGTCGCGGAAGTAACCGACGGTGTGAAGGAGGACCACGGCCATGGCCGTCAACGCCCGGATGAGGCCGATCTCGTCCAGACGACCGCGCCGTCTCTCTTTCGCGCGGCGTCGGTCGGCGTTGTCGTCATGGCTATCGTGCCTCCTTTCTTGGAGAATGCTTCGGGTAACGTACCAACGAGGCCATTATGGGCCGTTGGCCGGAAACGTTGGGTTAACTGGCGATTAACAAACCTGATTGACGGCTAGCCAAATTCTGGTCCAGACGAGACCGGCCCAACGACCGCAAGGATGACCGGGGCAACCGCGGGGCGTCCAGGCCGTCCGGCGGGGCAGCCCCCGCCAGCCTGCAGGAGCCGGTCAGAGGAGCGTAGAAACATGCTTGGCCGGGACTCCTCTGCGGGGGGGCCCGCAGCCGGTCACAACTGAGGTGAGCTGATGGTGCGTTTCCTGGCCTTGGACCAAGGGCAGGTAGTCATGGGAGCCGATTGGCAAGCCCTGTCGGATGTCCGTCAGGCTGGGGCCGAGGCCCTCTGGGTAGATCTTGTGTCCCCCTCGGAAGAGGATCTCGAGACGATAGGGGCGGCCTTCGGGTTCCACCCCCTGACCCTGGACGACTGCCGTGACCGGCAGCACCGGGCCAAGGTCCGGGAGTTCGAGGGCCACTTCTTCGCCATCCTCAACGCGGTCGGCCGCCGGCAGAACGGGGAGCGGTTGGTCATCTCGGCCACCGAGATCGACTTCTTTGTCGGTCAAAACTACGTCGTCTCGGTCCACCGGGACCAAGTCGGGGCCATCGACACCTTCTGGGGGCAGGCCAAGCGGGCCGAGGTCTTGCGGCAAGGGGCCGATTTCCTCTTCTACTACCTCTGCGACCTTATCGTCGACGAGCATTTCCCGATCCTCGACCGGATCGATGGGCTCCTAGACAAGCTGGAGGCGCGCGCCTTCAGCCAACCAGATCAGGCGGTCCTGAAGGAACTGTTCCACCTGAAGCGGCAACTGATCCACCTTCGCCGGATCCTCG
>DASXUT010000199.1 GCA_036504675.1 Bacillota bacterium
GGACCCTCCTTCTGCATCTGCTCCCACTTGGGAATGACGATGGTCAGGAGTTGGACGATGATTGACGAGGTGATGTAGGGACCGACGGACATGGCGAAGACGGTGTAGGTCTTGAACGACCCGCCCGAGATGGTGTCCAAGAGGCCGAAGAGGGCGCCCTGGCTGAGCAGGTTGGCGATGGCCTCCCGGTCGACTCCCGGGACCGGCACATGGGCGCCGATTCGGAAGATGAGGAACATGTACAGGGTGAAGAGGAGGCGCTTGCGGAGGTCGGCGATACGGAAGGCGTTGCGGAAGGTGTCCAGCACTTAGATCACCTCTGCTTTACCGCCGGCCGCCTCGATCTTGGCCCTGGCCGACGCCGAGAACTTATGGGCTTTCACGGTGAGCGGCTTATCGATGGCCCCGTCCCCTAGGACGGCCAGTCCGTCTCCGATCTTCCTGATGACCCGCTTTTCCTTGAGCAGCTCCGGGGTGACCTCGGTGCCGGAGTCAAACCCGGCCAGGTCCCGGAGATTGATCTCTACGTAATCCCGCTTGAAGGGAGCGTTGGTGAAACCGCGCTTGGGCAGCCGGCGCTGCAAGGGCATCTGGCCACCTTCGAAACCGGGGCGGACGCCGCCGCCGGCCCGGGCCTTCTGGCCCTTGTGGCCCTTGCCCGCCGTCTTGCCGAGGCCGGAGCCCAGGCCGCGGCCTTTCCGCTTGGAAGCCTTGCGGGCTCCCAGGGCGGGCTGAAGCTCGTTGATTCTCATGCCCGGCCGACCTCCTCAACCTTCAACAGGTGGGTGACTTTGTCAATCATCCCGCGGATGGACGGGCTATCTTCCTGAATGACCTGGTCGTTCATACGGCGCAGGCCGAGCGTCCTGACGATGACGCGCTGGTCCTGGGGGCGGCCGGCCAGGCTTCTAACCAGGGTGATCCGTACTTGTTTGGCCATAGTAGTGGCTCCTCCCCTTGAAGCTCAGGCCACCTTAGGCGCGGGCCTGCAGTTCTTCGACCGTCCGGCCACGCAACCGGGCCACGTCGGCGACCTGCTTGATCTGCCGGATGGCGTCCATGGTGGCGTTGACGACGTTGTTCGGGTTGGCCGACCCCAGCGACTTGGTCAGGATGTCGCGAATGCCGGCCAGTTCCATGACCGCGCGGACGGGGCCGCCGGCGATGACGCCGGTGCCTTCCGAGGCGGGTTTCAGCATCACCCGACCGGCCCCGAAGATGCCAAGGGTCGCGTGGGGGATGGTCGTTCCCACCCGCGGGCAGACGACCAAGTTCTTCTTGGCGTCCTCGATTCCCTTGCGGATGGCGTCGGGGACTTCGGCCGCCTTACCAAGGCCGCAACCGACGCGGCCATTCTGATCGCCGATGACCACCAGGGCGCTGAAGGAGAAGCGACGGCCACCCTTGACGACCTTGGCCACGCGGGCGATGTGGACGACTTTTTCTTTGAATTCGCTTTCCGGCTCCTGCCGGTCCCGGCGATCGCGGGGACCTCTACGGTCGCCGCGGCGATCCCTGGAGCCGCCCGGGCCTCCCGGACCGCCCGGACCCCCCGGCCCGCCGGGGCGATTCCCACGCGGGTACTGCTGTCTGTAGGCCATTCGCTTACCCCCTAACCTAGAATTCCAGGCCGGCCTCGCGGGCGCTGGCTGCCAGGGCAGCCACCCGGCCGTGATAGAGGAACCCGCCCCGGTCGAAAACGACCTGCTTGATCCCCTTGGCCAAGGCCCGCTGGGCGACGAGTGCGCCGACCAGTTTGGCGGCCTCGACGTTGCCGCCGCTCTTGGCCTTCCCCCGGACCACAGGGTCCAGGCTCGAAGCGGCCAGGAGGGTCCGCCCGGACTCGTCGTCGACGACCTGGGCGTAGATTTGATTGAGTGAACGGAAGACGTTCAGCCGCGGCCGAGTCTCAGTACCGCTGATGTTCTTGCGGACTCGGCGGTGCCTCTTCACTCTGGCGGCAGTGCGATCATGTTTCTTAAGCACGCTCGGTCACCCCTACTTCTTCCCGGCCTTGCCGGCCTTGTGCCTGACGTGTTCACCAAGGTAGCGGATGCCCTTACCCTTGTATGGCTCGGGTTCGCGGATGGCCCTGATCTTGGCCGCCGTCTCCCCGACCAGTTCCTTGTCACTGCCCCGGATGATGATGCTCGACGTGTTCGGCACGTCAATGGTGATCCCCGCCGGGGGGTCGACCTCGACCGGGTGCGAGAACCCCAGGGCCAGGGTGAGCTTGTTGCCGGTCTTGGCGGCGCGGTAGCCGGTCCCCTCGATCTGGAGGGACCGCTCAAAGCCCTTGGTCACCCCACTGACCATGTTCTGAAGGAGCGTCCGGGTCAGGCCGTGGAGGGCCCGGTGGGGGCGCTCGTCGGAAGGCCGCGAGACGATGACCGTATCGCCCTCGCGGTCGATCTTCATGTCCCGATGAAAGGTCCGGGTCAGCTGGCCTTTGGGGCCCTTGACCGTGACGGTGGCGCCGTTGATGGCTACGTCCACGCCGGCCGGGATCTTGACCGGGAGTCTACCTACTCTCGACATAGGTCGTGAGCCCCCTTACCACACGTAGCAAATGACCTCGCCGCCCAGACTGTTGGCCCGGGCGAACCGGTCGGAAACCACGCCCTTGGGCGTGGAGATGATGGCGATGCCAAGGCCTCCGAGGACCTTCGGAATCTCGTCCCGCTTGACGTAGACTCTCAAGCCCGGGCGGGAAATCCGCTTCAGGCCGGTGATGACTTTTTCCTTGTTCGGGCCGTACTTGAGGTAGAGGCGGATGGTGCCCTGGCGACCGTCGCTGATCCACTCAAAGTCGCGGATATACCCCTCTTCTTTGAGGATCTGGGCGATCGACTTCTTGACGCGGGAACCAGGCACATCGACCTTCTCATGGTTGACCAGGTTGGCGTTCCTGATCCGGGTGAGCAAATCGGCAATGGGATCTGTCATTGCCATCGGTCATACCTCCTTAGCTGCCAGAGGGACCCCTGGCTGTTACCAGCTGGCCTTCGTGACCCCAGGGATCTCGCCGCGATGAGCCAACTCGCGGAAGCACATCCGGCAGAGCCCGAATTTGCCAATATATCCGTGGGTCCGGCCGCAGATGCGGCAGCGATGATAAACCTGAGTCTTGTGCCGGGGGTTCGCCTTGACCCGCATCCACTTGTTGTACTGCGACTTCTTAGCCATGACCCAGCCTCCTTAGTCCTTGAAGGGCATGCCCATCATCGCCAGGAGCCCCTTGCCTTCTTCGTCGGACTTGGCCGTGGTGACGATGGTGATGTCCATGCCCCGGACCTTCTCGACCTTATCGTAATCGACTTCCGGAAAGATCAGCTGTTCCTTGATGCCCAGGGTGTAGTTGCCACGGCCGTCGAAGCCCTTCGAAGACACCCCGCGGAAGTCGCGTACCCGCGGTAGGGCGATGTTGACCAGCCGGTCTAGGAAGTCGTACATTTTCTCGCCGCGCAAAGTCACGGCACAGCCGATGGCCATGCCCTTCCGGATCTTGAAGTTGGCGATGGACTTCTTGGCCTTGGTCACCACCGGACGCTGCCCGGTGACCTGGGTCATCTCGGAAACGGCCGTGTCCATGGCCTTCGCGTTCTGAACGGCGTCGCCCACGCCCATGTTGACCACGATCTTCTCGAGTCGGGGGATCTCCATGACGTTACCGTAATTGAACTTCTCCTTGAGGGCCGGAGCCATCTCGTTGCGGTAACGGTCGCGCATCACGCTCAAGCTCATTCCTCCCCGCGCCCCTCGGCTGGCAAGGGGTTTCGCCTCCCGCGGCACCGCGCTTCCCCCGAAGGGCGGCCGTCTGGGACGCTCAGCTCCTGGCCGAGGGCGCCGTCTTCTAAGTGCCTTACGTTCGGGACTAGCGGTCGATGGTCTCGCCACAACGCTTGCAGACTCTGACCGACTGGCCCGACTCGAGAATCTTCGAGCCCAGGCGGGTCGGCTCGTTGCACTTCGGGCAGACGAGGGCGACGTTGGAGGCGGCCAAAGGCATCTCCTTGTCGACGATCCCGCCCTGCATGACCTTTTGCGTGGGCTTCTGATGCTTCTTGGCGACGTTCACGCCCTCGACGACCACCCGGTTCTTGTCCGGCAGGACATTGACCACCTTGCCCCGCTTGCCCTTGTCCTTGCCGGAGATGACCGCGACGGTGTCGCCCTTGTGGACGTGGATCTTGCTCTGGGCCATCACGAGTCCTCCTTAACTAAAGGACTTCCGGAGCCAGCGAGATGATCTTCATGAACTCTCTCTCGCGAAGCTCGCGGGCCACGGGCCCGAAAATACGGGTGCCACGGGGCTCCTTGTCGTCCTTGATGATGACGGCGGCATTCTCGTCAAACTTGATGTAGGAACCATCCTCGCGGCGGACGCCGCTCTTGGACCGGACGACGACGGCCTTGACGACCTCGCCCTTCTTGACCACGCCGCCTGGAGAGGCTTCCTTGACCGAGGCCACGATAATGTCGCCGATGTGGGCGTATTTACGCTGCGAGCCGCCCAACACGAGGATGCACGAGATCTCCTTGGCTCCTGTGTTGTCGGCCACGGTCAGCCGGGTTCGCGGCTGGATCATGCCGATCTCCTCCTACTTCGCCTTATCGACGATCTCCACGACCCGCCAACGCTTGTCGCGGGAGACGGGCCGGGTCTCCATGATCTTGACCCGGTCGCCGACGTGGGCCTCGTTCTTCTCGTCGTGAGCCTTGAACGTCGTGGTCCGTTCGATCCGGCGCTTGTACAGGGAGTGCTGGGTCATCCGCTGGACGGCGACGACGACGGTCTTATCCATCTTGTCGCTGACCACCGTGCCGACCCTGGTCTTCCTAGCCCCACGGTCTGTCTTCTCTAATTCGGCCAACCTTGCGGCCTCCTTCCACGGCTTTCCGGCGCCGTCCCGCTGCGGACGGCCTATTGCCTCAGGCCTTCTGCTGAGCCTTCAGCTCGCGCTCCCGCTGGACGGTCTTGACCCGGGCGATGGTCCGCCGGACCTCTCTGATCCGCATCGGGTTGTCGAGCTGTCCGGTGGCCAGTTGGAATCTAAGGTTGAAGAGCTCACCCTTCAAACTGTCGAGCCTCTTTATCAGCTCGTCGTCTTCAAGGTCGCGGACTTCTTTAGCCTTCATGAGCCTCTTCACCACCCGCTTCTTCACGTTTCACGAACTTCGTCTTGATCGGCAGCTTGTGGGCGGCCAACCGCATGGCCTCACGGGCCAGATCTTCCGGGACACCGGCCAGTTCGAAGAGGACCCGGCCCGGCTTGATCACCGAGACCCAGAACTCCGGGGCTCCCTTGCCGCTCCCCATACGGGTCTCGGCGGGCTTCTTGGTTACGGGCTTGTCGGGGAAGATCTTGATCCAGACCTTGCCGCCACGCTTGATGTATCGGGTCAAGGCGACGCGGGCCGCTTCGATCTGGCGGTCGGTCAGCCAGGCCGGTTCGAGGGCCTGCAGACCATACTCGCCGTAAGTGATCTCGGAGCCCCGCAAGGCCACGCCCTTCATCCGGCCGCGCTGCTGCTTCCGGTACTTGACGCGCTTGGGCATCAACATGAGGTCTAGACCCTCCCTTCGACGACCGGCCCGGCGCCCTGGGGAAGGATTTCGCCCTTATAAATCCAGACCTTAACGCCGATCTGACCGTAGGTCGTCTTGGCTTCAGCCAAGCCGTAGTCGATGTCGGCTCTCAAGGTATGGAGGGGCACGGTGCCTTCGCGAGCCTGCTCGGTGCGGGCCATTTCGGACCCGCCCAACCGGCCGCTGACGCGAATCTTGACGCCCTTCGCCCCGAGCCGCATGGACCGCTGGATGGCCTGCTTCATCGCCCGCCGGAAGCCGATCCTCCGGATGAGCTGTGAAGCCACGCTCTCGGCCACCAACAGGGCGTCGAGTTCGGGCGTCTTGATTTCAATGATATTGACGGCGACCGGCTTGCCGGTCTGCCGCTCGAGCTCCTTGCGGAGGGACTCGACGCCGGCGCCGCCCTTGCCGATGACCATCCCCGGCTTGCCGGTGTGGATGGTCAGCTTGACCCGGTTGGCCGCCCGTTCGATCTCGACCCGCGAGATCGAGGCGTTGGCCAGCTTTTGGCGAATCAGCTTGCGGATCTTGACGTCCTCATGGAGCAGGTCCTGGTAAGTCTTCTTACCCGCGTACCACTTGGAGTCCCAATCCTTGATGATCCCGATCCGCAGCCCTTTGGGGTGAATCTTTTGACCCATCGTTCACTCACCCTTCCCCTGGCGCCCGGTCTTCTTCTCCGCCTTTTTCTCGGCCTTGGGCTTGGCCGGCGCCTTGGTGCCCGGAGCCGCCTTCTTGGCCGGCGCCTTCTTGGCGGACGCCTTGGTGGCGGGCTTGGCGGCCGTCTTGCCTTTGGCGGCGGGCTTGGCGGCCTTCTTCGGGGCCCCGGCGGCCGTCTCGGCCGATGGCTCTTCCTTCACGGCCTCCGTCTCGGCCGGCTTGGGCGGCTGGGCCCGGCGGACGCCCGGGCGGCGGAAGAACCGCCGGCCGCGTGGCTTCTCCACACCCTCGCCCTTGCCCTCGTTCCGCTGGCTGACGACCACGGTGACGTGGCTGGTGCGCTTCTTGATCGAGAAGGCCTGACCCCGCTGACGCGGCTGGAACCGCTTGAGGGTCGGACCGACATCCACGAAGGCCTCGGAGATGTAGAGGTCGTCGTGGTTCATCTCGTAATTGTGGGTGGCGTTGGCGGCCGCCGACTTGACCACCTTCTCGAGGATCTCCGAAGCGACCTTCGGAGTGTACCTCAGGATGGCCAGGGCTTCGTCGACCGACTTGCCCCGGATCAGGTCCATAACCACCCGCACCTTGCGCGGGGCGATGCGGACATGGCGGGCGACAGCTCTAGCTTCTTCCATGGCGAAGACCCCCTTAATCCTGGTCTGGCCTACTTGAGGGCCGACGACCTCTCGGTGTGTGCCCCGTGGCCGCGGAAGGTCCTCGTCGGGGCGAATTCTCCGAGCTTATGCCCGACCATCTCTTCAGTGATATAAACCGGGACGTGCTTGCGCCCGTCGTAGACGGCGATGTTGTGCCCGACCATGTCGGGCATGACCGTGCAAGCTCGGGCCCAGGTCTTCACGAGTTTCTTCTCGTTCTTCTCGTTCATGGCCAGGATCTTCTTCATCAGATTCTGGTCCACGTATGGCCCCTTCTTAGTCGACCGTCCCATTCATGAAGCCTCCTTCGTGCGAGCCCGGGCCTCCCCGGGTTCAGACCCGGCGCCGGTGCTTCGGCTACTTCGAGCCGCGGCGCTTGAGGATGTACTTGTCGGAGTACTTTGTCCGCGGCCGGGTCTTGACCCCCATCGCCGGCTTGCCCCAGGGCGTGGTCGGCTGGCGGCCGATGGGCGACTTGCCCTCGCCGCCGCCGTGGGCGTGATCGACCGGGTTCTGGACGACCCCGCGGACCGTCGGACGGACTCCCATCCAACGGGTCCGGCCGGCCTTGCCGATGGTGATGTTCTCCCACTCGACGTTCCCGGCCTGGCCGATGGTGGCCCGGCAATCCACCGGGACCAGCCGCATCTCGCCCGACGGCATCCTGATGTTGGCCATCTCGTTTTCCTTGGCCATCAACTGGGCCTGGGCACCGGCCGAGCGGACCAGCTGGCCGCCCCCACCGGCGTGCAGTTCGATGTTGTGGATGAAGGTACCAACGGGGACGTTCCTCAGGGGGAGGGCGTTACCCGTCTTGATGTCGGCGTTCGGCCCGGACATCACCGCCTGGCCCACGATGAGACCCGCCGGGGCGAGGATGTAGCGCTTCTCACCGTCGGCGTACTGCAGGAGGGCGATACGGGTGTTCCGGTTGGGATCGTACTCGATGGCCACGACCTTCGCCGGGATGTCGTCCTTCCGCCGGACGAAGTCGATGACCCGCAGCTTCGGGCTGGTGCCGCCGCCGCGGTGGCGGACGGTCTGCCGCCCGTACATGTTCTTCCCGGCCGACTTCTTCAAGTGCTTGAGAAGCCGCTTCTCGGGCTTCTTCTTGGTCACTTCGCTGAAGTCGGAGACGGTCATCGACCGGCGGCCCGGAGAAGTGGGCTTGAAGTTCTTAACCGGCATCTGGATTCAACTCCTTAGACTGCCTCGAAGAACTGAATCCGCTGTCCCTCTTCGAGGGTGACTACGGCCTTCTTCCGGGTCTGGGTCATGCCGGAGTGGATCCCCATCCGCTTGACCTTACCCAGTTGCCGCAGGGTATTGACGTCTTTCACATGAACCTTGAAGATCTCCTCGATGGCCTTCTTGATCTCCGTCCGGTTGGCGTCCATGGCCACCCAGAAAGCATACTTGCCGTGCTCCATGGCCGCGTTGGTCTTCTCAGTGACGATCGGTCCGAGGATGATGTCCCTAGCCTCAGCCATTGGACAACGCCTCCTCCACTTTGGCCGCCGCGTCCTTGGTCATGACCAGTCTCGAGTGGGTCAGGACGGAGTAGACGTTCAGTCCGGCCGCGTCGGTCGCGACCACCCCGGGCATGTTCCGCGAGGAACGACGGACGCCCTGGTCGGACTGAGCGGTGACGATGAGAGCCTCATTGCCGGCGCCCACGTTGCTCAGGATTCGGGCCACTTCCTTGGTCTTCGGCTCTTCCAGCGTCAGTTGGTCGAGGAGGACCAGTTCACCCGCCTTGACCTTGGCCGAGAGGGCCGAACGCAAGGCGGCGCGCCGCGCCTTCCGCGGCATGGTGTAACGGAACTCCCGCGGCTGCGGGCCGAAGGTCACCCCGCCGTGGCGCCACAGGGGCGACCGGGTGCTGCCGGCGCGGGCGCGGCCGGTCCCCTTCTGCCGCCAGGGCTTCTTGCCGCCACCGGAGACGAGACCACGGGTCTTGGTCGCCGAGGTCCCCTGCCTCTGGTTGGCCTGATACATCACGACGACATCGTGCATCAGGGCCTCGTTGATCTCGGCCCCGAAGACGACGTCGGAAAGCTCCACGTCGCCGAGGACGCTGCCATTGATGTCGAAGAGTTTAACCTTGGGCACGACGAGCTCCCCCTTTCAACCGGCGCTCGAGCGTCTAAGCGCTCAGACCTTATCCTTGATCGTCACCAGGGCGCCGGTGACGCCGGGGACCGAGCCGCCGATGAGGATGAGGTTCCTTTCCGGGTCGACCTTGACGATCCGGACGTTCTTCGCGGTCACCCGGTCACCGCCCAGTCGACCGGGCAGCATGCGGCCCTTGAAAACGCGGGCGGCGGCTCTGGACTGGAGCGAACCGACCCTCCGGTGGTACTTGGAGCCGTGGGTCATCGGTCCGCGGTGGGCGCCGTAACGCCGGATCGTACCGGCGAAGCCGAGCCCACGGGAGATCCCGATGACGTCGACGACTTCACCGTTATTGAAGATGTCGGCCTTGATCTCCTGACCGACCTGATACTTATCGATATCGGTCACCCGCAGCTCCCGCAAATGCCGCCGCGGCTGGGCCTTCTGCTTCTCGAAGTAGCCCTTGGCCGGCTTCGTCAGCTTCTTTTCCTTGATGTCGCCGAAGCCGACCTGAATCGCGTTGTAACCGTCGTGCTCGGCCGTCTTCTTGTTGACGACGAGGCACGGACCGGCCTCGATGACCGTCACCGGGATAGCCCGGCCGGCCTCATCAAAGACCTGGGTCATGCCCAGCTTCCGGCCGAGGATGCCCTTGGTAATCATAACCGCACCACCTTCAGACCTACAGCTTGATCTCGATATCCACGCCGGCCGGTAGGTCGAGCCGCATCAGGGCGTCGACGGTCTTGGGGGTGGGCTCGAGGATGTCGATGAGGCGCTTGTGGGTGCGCATCTCGAACTGCTCACGGATGTCCTTCTCGCCGTTGGGAGCGGTCAGGACGGTGAAGATGCTCTTTTCGGTCGGCAGGGGAATCGGTCCCGAGACCGAGGCCCCGGTACGCCGGGCGGTCTGGACGATCTTCTCGGCCGATTGATCCAGGATCTTATGGTCGAAGGCCCGCAAGCGAATGCGGATCTTTTGATCTGGCATGTGGCTCCCCCTCCTATAAGGGGTTTTGAGTTCGCGGTCGGGCGGGGGTCGGACGGCTGAGGCCCTTGTGGGACCGGCGCTACCGGTCCCGCCCGACATGTCGATCCGATTCTCGAGAGCTTAGGCGACGACGGTGGTGACGACGCCCGAGGCGACCGTCCGCCCACCCTCGCGGATGGCGAAGCGCAGACCCTCTTCGATGGCGATCGGGGTGATCAGCTCGATATCCATCCGGATGTTGTCACCCGGCATCACCATCTCGACGC